>JBIPLL010000013.1:0-15062 GCA_044368425.1 Beijerinckiaceae bacterium | reverse complement strand
ACACCTCGCTACCCGCCGGCACCGACCTCGTCGTCCTGCCCGGCGGCTTTTCCTACGGCGATTACCTGCGCTGCGGCGCCATCGCCGCGCGCGCCCCGATCATGGACGCCGTGCGCGACCACGCATCGCGCGGGGGCCTCGTTCTTGCCATCTGCAACGGGTTCCAGATCGCCTGCGAGGCGGGCCTGCTTCCGGGCGTGCTGATGCGCAATGCCGATCTGCGCTTTGTCTGCAAGCGTCAGACGCTGCGTGTCGAGCGCAACGACACGCGCTTCACCCGCAACTATGCGGCAGGCCAGGTCATCGACATCTGCATCGCCCACGGCGAGGGCAATTACGTGACCGATCCCGACACGCTCGCCCGCCTCGAGGGCGAAGGGCTGGTCGCCTTCCGCTATTGCGCGCCCGACGGGACGGTCGATCCCGCAGCCAGCCCCAACGGTTCGCTCAACGCGATTGCGGGCATCTATTCGCAGCGTCTCAACGTGCTTGGCATGATGCCCCATCCCGAGAACCTGATCGACGGGCTTGCCGGCGGAACCGACGGCCTGCCGCTGTTCCAGAGTCTCGCCCGCGCCGCCTGATCGGCGCAGAAACCCGGCCGGATCGCTCCAGCCGGGTTTTTTCGTCTCGCGGAACCCGCTTACTGAGTCAGGCGCAGCGAGGTGATTTCCGAGGCAATGGCCTGGAAGACCTGCTTCAGCTCGCTGGCATTCTTCACATCCTTGTACATGTCGGGGCGAGTGGCGCATTCGCGCAGCAGGGTCGCGTTCCCCGCGAGCAGCCGGATCGTGTAGACCTTGACGCCATTGTCCTTGGCTGCGGTGCAGGCGAGGCGGGTCCGCTGGTCGATGACGGCGGGCGACTGCCCGAAGCTGTTGCGGGTATTGTCGCCGTCGGTCAGGACGACCATGAACTTCTCGACCCCATCCGTTCCGAATGTCGCACCCTGCGTCAGCGGGGCGCCGGGCGAGAGGGTGGCATGGCCCCAGGCGACGCCGATGGCGACATTGGTGAAGCCTGACGGGGTCATGGACTTGATCGTGGCTTCCAGCGCCGTGAAATCGTTGGTCAGCGGCCGCACCACCGCCAGCGTGTCTGCACCGTTGAAGGAGGCGCGAAGCTGCGCCGGATAGAGGGACGCGGAAACGGCGCCATTGGGGGCAGCATCCGTCACATCGTAATTGCCAAGCTGGGCGCGATCACCGACATAGCCTCGCCAGTTCGTCCACTGGCTCAAGCCGTCGAGCCGCAACCATGGCTGCTTCTCGCTGGCCAAACGGTCGAGTTTTACCTGCGTGTCGAAGGGCACGATTGAAACCTTGACCGTCTCGGGCGTGCGCGCCACCGCCTTCAGCGTCGACAGAAGGTCGAGCGCGGCGGCCTTGAGCGCATCGATCTTGCGCTGGCCGCTGATCGTGTCCGCCATCGATCCGGTATTGTCGAGGACGAGCGCCAGCTCGATCTTCTTGTCGCTCCATTCCGACGTGCTGGCGACAGCGAGGTCGAGACCCGGCTTGCCCATGACGCGGCTGCCGACGGTCGCGACCGAGCCGCTCAGCGCCACACGGATCACCTTGCCGTTGCGGGTCACGGTGAGCGGGTCGAGCGTGGCGCGCATGTCGTTCTTGAAGGCCGCGGAGAAATAGGCCTGGCCGCGGCTGCGCAGCTCGGCATCCGTCAGCTTGACTCCATCGCGTGACAGCATCAGCGCCGTCGCGTCGACCGCGCCCTGAACCTGGGTGCGCACCTGTGCCGCCCGGCTATAGTCGATGGCGGCGAAGCCCACGCCCAGCACCGGCACGATGGCGAGGCCGAAGACCACGGCCGTTGCGCCGCCGCTATTGCCCAGGAATCGCTTGATCGTCGCCTGCATGCTTGCCTCCTTGTCGCCGCCGCCGGCTGCGGAAAGGAGACTGCGAGGCTTGTGCCAGCCGATTTCGTGCCGAACCGGCACAGAATCAGGTGGATTGGCAGGGCAGCGTTCAGCTTTGATCAGGAAAGAGGGTCCCGAAACGATGCAATGTCACGCGGGCAGATGCGTGGCACGATTGCCAATCGGGGATGGAGGCTTTATCGCGCTCGTGACGGCGCCGGCATGGCGTCAGAGCGGACGCGACCATGATCCCGAACACGCCGAAGATCACTCCCGAACTCGTCGCCCAGCATGGCCTGACGCCCGACGAATATGAGCGCTTCGTCGCGCTGATCGGCCGGGAGCCGACATTCACCGAGCTCGGCATCGTCTCGGCCATGTGGAACGAGCATTGCTCCTACAAGTCGTCGCGGCTCCACCTGCGCGGCCTGCCGACCAAGGCGCCGTGGGTCATCCAGGGGCCGGGCGAGAATGCGGGCGTCATCGATATCGGCGATGGGCTTGCCGCCATCTTCAAGATGGAAAGCCACAACCACCCGTCCTTCATCGAGCCCTACCAGGGCGCGGCGACCGGCGTCGGCGGCATCCTGCGCGACGTCTTCACCATGGGTGCGCGCCCCATCGCTGCCCTGAACGCCCTGCGATTCGGCTCGCCGGACCATCCGCGCACGCGCCATCTGGTCGCGGGCGTGGTCGCCGGTATCGGCGGCTATGGCAATTCCTTCGGCGTGCCGACGGTTGGCGGCTCGGTCGGCTTCCACACCCGCTATGACGGCAACATCCTCGTCAATGCCATGGCGGTCGGCCTCGCCAAGTCCGACGAGATCTTCTACGCCAAGGCGACCGGCATCGGGAACCCGATCGTCTATCTGGGCTCGAAGACCGGTCGCGACGGCATCCACGGCGCGACCATGGCATCGGCGGAGTTCGACGACGCCTCGCAGGAGAAGCGCCCGACCGTGCAGGTCGGCGACCCCTTCGCCGAGAAGCTGCTGCTGGAAGCCTGCCTCGAACTGATGGCCTCGGGCTCCGTCATCGCCATCCAGGACATGGGCGCGGCCGGCCTGACCTGCTCGGCGGTCGAGATGGGCGCCAAGGGCGATCTCGGCGTCGAGCTCGACCTCGACGCGGTGCCCTGCCGCGAGGAGGGCATGACCGCCTACGAGATGATGCTGTCGGAGAGTCAGGAGCGCATGCTCATGGTGCTCGACCCGAAGCGCCATGCCGATGCGGAGGCCATCTTCCGCAAATGGGGCCTGGATTTTGCCGTCATCGGGCACACCACCGACACCCTGCGCTTCGTCGTGAAGCACCAGGGCGAGGTCATGGCCGACCTCCCGATCAAGGAGCTGGGCGACGAGGCGCCGCTTTATGACCGCCCGCACGTGGCAAGCCCCGCCCGCCCGGTCATCGCGGCTGCGGATGTGGCAGCGCCAATGTCCCACGCCGATGCACTGCGCAAGCTGGTCGCATCGCCCGACCTGTGCTCCAGACGCTGGGTCTGGGAGCAATATGACACGCTGATCGGCGGCAATTCCGTGCTGACGCCCGGCGGCGATGCCGGCATCGTGCGTGTGCTGGAGGGTCCGAAGGGCCTCGCCATGACGACCGACGTCACGCCGCGTTATTGCGAGGCTGACCCCGTTCAGGGCGGCCGGCAGGCGGTGGCCGAAGCCTGGCGCAACATCAGCGCGGTCGGCGCCTTGCCGCTCGCGCTCACCGACAACCTGAATTTCGGCAATCCCGAGCGCCCGGAGATCATGGGCCAGTTCGTCGGCTGCCTGAAGGGCATCGGCGAGGCCTGCCTGGCACTCGACTTCCCCGTCGTGTCGGGCAATGTCTCGCTCTATAATGAAACCAATGGCCGGGCGATCCTGCCGACCCCGACGATTGGGGGCGTGGGCCTGTTCGACGATGTCACGCGCCACGCCACCATCGCCTTCAGGACGGCCGGCGAGGCGGTCATCCTCATCGGCGACACGCAGGGCTGGCTCGGCCAGTCCCTCTATCTGCGCGACATCTGCGGCCGCGAGGAAGGGGCCCCGCCCCCGGTCGACCTCGCGGTCGAACGCCGCAACGGCGACTTCGTGCGCGGTCTCATCCGCGCCGGGGAGGTGACGACCTGCCACGACCTGTCCGATGGCGGCCTTGCCGTCGCACTCGCCGAGATGGCGATGGCCGGCGGCATCGGCGCAACCATCGACACGCTGCCGGAGGGCACGCGCCACGCGATCCTCTTCGGCGAGGATCAGGCGCGCTACCTGATCGCCGTGCCGAAGGACCGGGCTGCGACCATTCTCGACAAGGCCCGCGCGGCGGGAATTCCGGCAATGCGCCTCGGGACGACCGGCGGCGAGCATCTCGTCCTGCCCGGCGAAGCAGCTCTTTCGGTCGCGACCTTGCGCAAGGGCAACGAGGACTGGTTCCCGACCTATATGGCAGCTGGCCGATGACGGCGCCTGTGCCCACCCGCACAGCACGCCTTGCCCGCTTCGTTCTCGGCTCGGGTCTCGGGCTGGGTCTCGCCTGTTTCGCGAGCACCGGCGCGCTCGCCAGCGCGTCCGCCCCGCCCGCGACGGATTTCATCCCGCTCGTGTCCTATCAGGGCTTCAGCTTCGTGCGACCGGCCGATATCTCGGCCCTCGTGCACAGCCACACAGACCGGTGCCGCGTCTTTTTGCGCAATGGGCAGTTCTTCGATGTCAACGAGAACTGTTCGAGCGTCTATAACAAGGTTGAACCGCGCCGCGCGCCCAGCCCCTGAGCCGCGAGCGTGACAAGAGCACAGCCGAGCAGAACGAGCGAGGACCGACCATGCCGATGGATGCCCGCGAGATCGAGACGATGATCAAGGCCGCGCTTCCCGACGCCGAGGTGGAAATTCGGGATCTCGCCGGCGACGGCGACCATTACGCCGCGACGGTTCGTTCGGCGGCCTTCCGGGGCAAGAGCCGGGTGCAGCAGCACCAGATGGTCTATGCCGCCCTCAAGGGCCATATGGGCGGCACGCTGCATGCCCTTGCCCTGACGACGGTCGCCACCACTTCTTGATCAGCCCGCACGCGAATGGCAGGGCGACCTTGAATCGCCCGCGAAGGAGCAAGCCATGTCAGACATCAACGCCACGATCGACCGCGAAGTGAAGAGCAACGACGTCGTGCTCTTCATGAAAGGCACGCCGCAATTTCCGATGTGCGGCTTTTCCGGGCAGGTCGTCCAGATCCTCGATTATCTCGGGGTGCCTTACAAGGGCGTGAACGTCCTTGAGGACATGGCCATCCGCGAGGGCATCAAGGCCTATTCCAACTGGCCGACGATTCCCCAGCTCTATGTGAAGGGCGAATTCGTCGGTGGCTGCGACATCACCCGTGAGATGTTCCAGTCGGGCGAGTTGCAGCAGCTCATGACCGACAACGGCATCGCGACGCGCCAGGCTGCCAAGGCCTGAGGATCGAGGGCCTGAGGATCGAGGGCCTGAGGATCGAGGGCCTGAGGATCAGGCCGGGCGGGCTCATGACCTGCTTTCGGTTGACATGAGCGGCGCCGGCCTCTAGTGACGGCGCCTTGGCGCGGCGAAAGTCGCGCCTCGCGGCGCTTTGCGCATGTGTCCTCCCGGACCATGTCCGCATGGCGTCGATCGGCTCTTCATGCTGTCAAGAAGTCGGTCCCGCCCAGCGGAGAACCGACGGAACACGGGATCAGAACGATGTTCGCAGTCATCAAGGCCAGCGGCAAGCAATACAAGGTCGCGGCCCAGGATATCATCACAGTGTCGAGTCTGGCGGGCGAGCCGGGCGATGCTGTCACCTTCCCCGAGGTGCTGACGCTCACGGGCGACGCAGGCACGCAGGTCGGCACGCCGACCGTCGCGGGCGCCAGCGTCACCGGCGAGATCGTCGAGCAGACGCGTGGCGCGAAGGTCATCGCCTTCAAGAAGCGCCGCCGCCAGAACTCGAAGCGCAAGCGCGGCCATCGTCAGGAACTGACGCTGGTGAAGATCACCGGCATCATCACTGCCTGATCGACGACTGGCCCGACCGGGAACCGGTCGGCATCGCGTGAAATCGGGAGGCGAGGCCTCCGGAACCAGAACACAGGCCCGCGACGGCCGGCAGGATCCGAAGGGATCGGCGACGTTGCGGACCGCCACACAATCGCAGGCCGAGGCCCTGGCGGGTGCGAGGCCGGAAGGAAACTGGGAGAAGACCCATGGCTCACAAAAAAGCTGGCGGCTCCTCGCGTAACGGTCGTGACTCGGCCGGCCGTCGTCTGGGCGTCAAGAAGTTCGGCGATCAGCATGTCGTCGCCGGAAACATCATCGTGCGTCAGCGCGGCACCAAGTGGCATCCCGGCGCTAATGTCGGCATGGGCAAGGATCACACCTTGTTCGCGCTGACCGACGGTCGCGTTGCGTTTGGCCAGAAACTTGGCCGAGCCTTCGTGAATGTCGTACCGGCCCAGGAAGCGGCCGAATAAGGCGGGTTCTCAAGGAGGGTCCGCCGGGTTTCACCGAACCGGCGGATCGATCCCAGGGACAGACCTGACCGATCCGGATCCCGAGGGGAGGTGGAGCCATCCACCTCCCCTTGTTGCTTTCGGGCCCGTTGCCGCAGGCTGTGGCAGCAGGCCTTTCGAAGCGGATCGGATCGAGCCATGCCACCTGAAAACATGTCTCCTCAAGTCATGCCGTCGCAGGTCAGCTCGCCTGACGCTGAGCTGCCTGGCGCAGCGCTTCGTGACGGCGTCTTCCCCGAGCTTGCACGCGATGACGTGTTCAGGCTGGAAACGCCGAGGCTCTGGCTGCGTTGGCCGCGCCAGTCCGACCGCCCGGCCCTGCTGCGTGCAGGCAAGGCGGCCGGGGATGAGGCCGGCGCCTGTTCGCTCACGCGCTTCGCGCCACCGGCCTCGCGCAGCGACACCGATACGCTTGTCCTTTCGGCCCGTCAGGCCAATGCAGCCGGCGCGGCACTCATTCTCGTGGTCACGCGCAAGGGCCGCGACGGCGAGGCCCTGGGTCTCGTCAGCCTCGTCCCCGCCGCGCCCGGCAGGCTTCAGGCAGCACTCTGGCTTGCCGGCCCGATGGCCGACGCACGCGACATCGCCATCGAAAGCCTGCAGGCGCTGGTGGAGGCCGGACTGATCCTGTGCGAAGCGGATTCGGTCGAGCTCGATCCGGGAAGTGCTGCCCTCGCCTGCGCGGACAGGCTCGAACGGCTTGGCTTCAGGCCGGCATCACCACTGGGCAGCCTGCGCCTCTCGCGTGACAACTGGAACGAGCAGCCTGGACCCGGCCACGTGCCGGGGGAGATCGCTCGCGCGGCTGCGGTTACCGCCGGCAGGGACGGACATTGTGCGCAGGCCAGGGCCCGGACGATGCCGCCGCCCTGCGCTGATTCGGCTGCGATCCGCTGGTCTGTCGACACCATTCATCCGTAAGCTGACGAATTGATGCGACCCGGTCCGGGTCGCCTTGCGGGAGCCGCAGATGACGAATGCAACCACGCGGCGCGGCCTCCTGAGAGGTCTGGCGTTCGGGACGATTGCAGGCGCGACGCTGGCGCTGGGCGCCTGCTCGACGATACCCGCGCGCGATCCTGCCGCAGGACCGGTGGTCCTTGAGCGCGACTTCGCCGGCCGCTTCTACGGGCGCGGCTTCTTCCGGAATGCGCTGACCGGCAGTCGCCGCGATTTCGACGTGAAGCTCGAGGGGCGCTGGGACGGGCGGACGCTGACCCTTGTCGAATGGTTCGAGTTTGCCGACGGGGAGCGCGACGTGAAGACCTGGCGCTTTACACGCACAGGTCCGGGGCGCTTTTCCGGCACGCGCGAGGACGTTGTCGGCGAGGCCGTGGTGTTCACCGACAATGGCGCGATCCGCCTGTCCTACGAGGCCGTGGTGGGCGGGACGCAGGTCCGCTTCGAGGATGTGATCGAGCGTCGCCCCGACGGCGTGATCGTCAATCGCGCCATCGTCTCGAAGCTCGGCATCCCGGTCGGCGAGGTCGATCTGGTCTTCGCGCGCAGCCGGTCGCGTTTGCCATGATGGGGGATCACGTGGCCTGGGCCACATCGATCGCTTGATGAAGGAAACATTATTGCATTAATTCTGACCTGCTCGCATCCGGTTTGGATTCGGGCGGGATCGAGGGTGATATGTCCGAGCACGTTTTCACGCTGATGCGCTTCAACGTCCTGGCGGCCGCCATCCAGGCGCCTCAAGAGCGGCCCCAGCCGCACCGGACTGGCGAGAGCCTGCCAGCGCCCTCCGACGCCTATGCCTTCGCCTGGGATCGCCTCGTTTATCCGGGCTTCCATCAGGGGCCGGCCTGGCACGAGCCGTTCCGCGACTTTTTCCGCGTGGACGAAGAGATGGTGACAGCCCTGGCTGACCTGCTCGACCAGAGCCGCCGCTCTCCGCGCCCGCATCATTTCACCGATCTCGAACGCGATCTCGAGGTAACGTCGCCGCTGTCGCGCTGGAACCGGCGCATCCTGGCCGATACGTGCAGGTATCTGTACCTGCAGGGCCTGTTCGCCGACGCGTTCTGGACAACGCTCGTCAATGCCCGCCCCGCCCCGCCCGAGGCACGGATGATCGTCGCCCCGTTCCGGGCGGCACAGGAGATCAGGCTGTTCTGACGATCAGGTTCCGGGCGCCCGAACCTGGCGGGGTGCCTGCCAGCGCGCGGCGTCGGAATCGTCCTGTGCCTTGGCGGCCACCCAGTCCTGCCCGCCATCGCGGCGGATCTCACGCTTCCAGAAGGGTGCGCGGGTCTTGAGATAATCCATCAGGAAATCCGCAGCCTCGAAGGCAGCGCGCCGGTGGCCGCTGGCCGTCACCACGAGCACGATCGTGTCCCCCGGCTCCATCCGCCCGAAACGGTGGATGACGGTCAGCCCCGTCAGCGGCCAGCGCTCGAGGGCCTCATGGGCGACCCGCGTCAGCTCCTCTTCCGCCATGCCGGGATAATGCTCGAGTTCGAGTGCCTCGAGCGTGCCGCCCTCGTCGCGGCACAGGCCGGTAAAGCTGACGACCGCGCCCACCTCGCCGTCGCGACGCGACAGCCGCGCGATCGCCTCGGCAACGTCGATCGCCTCGGACTGGACGCGGATGAAGGGCTGCACGGCACCTGAGGCGGCTGCGTTCATCTCAGCCTCCCGTCATCGGCGGGAAAAACGCAATCTCGCGCGCCCCGACGATCGATGTCTCCGGCGGCACGTGCATCTGGTCTATGGCCGCGCGAATCACGGCGCGGTTCTCGAAGGCATGCGCATAACCCTCGTCGCGGGCCGAGAGCCAGTCGATCAGTTGCGCGACGGTCGCGACGCCGTCGGGCGGCGTGATCTCCTCGGAGGCACGTCCGACACGCTCCCGCACCCAGGCGAAATAGACGAGCTTCATGATCTCGATTCCTCGTCGCGCAGATGTTCGAGCCCGGCCTTGAGATAGTCCCAGCCCGTATAGAGGGTCAGCAGCGCCGCGATCCACAGCAGGCCAAGGCCGATCAGGCTCGTACCCGGCAGGATCGGCTCGCCCGCGGGACCCGCAATCAGAAAGCCGATGGCAATGATCTGCGCCGCCGTCTTCCACTTGGCAACCCGGCTGACCGGCATCGACACGCGCAATTCGGCCAGGAACTCCCGCAGGCCCGAGACGAGGATCTCGCGCGACAGGATGATGATGGCCGGGATCAGCGACCAGCCGCCGATCGTGCGGTCGGCGACCAGCATCATCAGGCAGGCCGCAACCAGCAGCTTGTCGGCGATGGGATCGAGCATGCGTCCCAGCGCCGATTGCTGCGACCAGGCCCGCGCCAGGTAGCCGTCGAGCCAGTCGGTGACGCCCGCCAGCACATAGAGCCCCACCGCCGCCCAGCGCGCCCAGCCCTCGACGGGCAGGAAAAGCAAGCCCGACACCGCCGGCACAGCCGCGATGCGGGCATAAGTCAGGCAATTGGGCAGGGACCAGGCCCCGCGCAGGCCCATGGAGCTCAAGGATGGCATCGTCGGGGAGAAACCATGCGCCTGCCGCTCCGTCAATGCCGCCTCCCGATTTGCCGTGCCGCGTCGACCTTGCGGTCAGCCCCGGTCATGGAAGAACGCATAGACCAGCCTTGCGGTTGCCTCGTTCACGCCCGGCGTCCGCCGCAGGTCTTCGATCGAGGCACGGCTCACTGCCTTCGCTGTGCCGAAATGCAGGAGCAGGGCCCGCTTGCGTGCCGGCCCGACGCCCGCGATCTCGTCAAGCGGGTTGCGGCTGATGTCGCGCTTGCGCCGCGCCCGATGCGTTCCGATGGCGAAGCGATGCGCCTCGTCGCGCAATCGCTGGATGAAATAGAGCGCGGGATCACGCGGCGGCAGTTTGAACGGGGTGCGGCCGGGAATGAAGAAGGTCTCGCGGCCGGCATCCCGGTCGCGACCTTTCGCCACGCCGACAAGCGGGACGTCGTTGATGTTGAGCTCGGCCAGCACCGCCCGCGCCGCCTCAAGCTGGCCGGCTCCACCGTCGATGAGCACGAGATCGGGCCAGGACGGAAAGCGTCCGGCCGCGTCCGGGTCGGCCTCGCGCACCTCCTCCTTCTTAAGCCGGCCGAAGCGCCGGGACAGGACTTCGCGCATCATGGCGTAATCGTCACCCGGCGTCAGGCTCTCGGAGCGGATGTTGAAGGTCCGGTAATGGGCCTTCATGAAGCCTTCGGGGCCGGCGACGATCATCGCGCCGACGGCATTCGTGCCCGACAGGTGCGAATTGTCATAGACCTCGATCCGGCGCGGGACGGCCGGCAGGGCAAGCGCGGTGGCGAGCGCACCCATGAGCCTGGCCTGGCTCGTCGTCTCGGCGAGACGCCGTGCAAGCGCCTCATGTGCGTTGCGGGCCGCATGCCCCACCATGTCGGCCTTCTCGCCCCGGCGCGGCACGGCGATCTCGATCCGGTGGCCGGCCCGCTCGCCGAGCGCCTGTGCCATCAGCGCGGCATCCTCGATCTCCTCCGAGAGGAGGACGAGGCGGGCGGGCGGCTTGTCGTCGTAGAACTGCGCCACGAAGCTCTGCAGCACCTCGCCGGGCGTGAGCGAGCGGTCGGCACGCGGGAAATAGGCCCGGTTTCCCCAGTTCTGGAAGGACCGGAAGAAGAACACCTCGATGCAGAACTGGCCGGCTTCCGCAGCGATGGCGAAGACATCGGCCTCCTCCACGCTCTGTGTATTGACGTCCTGCGTGGACTGGATCGCCGACAGGGCTGCGAGCCTGTCGCGATATCGCGCCGCCCGCTCGAATTCGAGCGACTCGGAAGCGGCCTGCATCTCTGTCGCAAGCCGGGCCTTCACCGCGCTCGACCGGCCCGAGAGGAAGTCCCGCGCCTCGATCACGAGCCCGGCATAATCCTGCGGCGAGACCTCGCCAGTGCACGGACCCGCGCAGCGCTTGATCTGGTAGAGTAGGCAGGGCCGCGTCCGGTTCTCGAAATAGCTGTCGGTGCATGTGCGCAGCAGGAAGGCGCGCTGCAGGGCATTCACGGTGCGGTTCACCGCCCCGACCGAGGCAAAGGGACCGAAATAGTCGCCCTTTCGCGTGCGCGCGCCGCGATGTTTCGTCAGCTGGGGCGCGGGATGGTCGCCCGTCACCACGATATAGGGAAATGACTTGTCGTCGCGCAGCAGCACGTTGTAGCGCGGCCGCAGCTGCTTGATGAGGTTGGCCTCCAGCAGCAGCGCCTCGGTCTCGGTCGCCGTCGTCACGAATTCCATGCCCGCCGTCTCGGCGATCATGCGCGCCACGCGATTGGTGTGCGCCACGCCCCGGGCATAGGACGAGACGCGCTTCTTCAGGTTCCGGGCCTTGCCGACATAGAGCACCTCGCCCGCCACATCGAACATGCGATAGACGCCGGGCGCGCCGGGCAGCGTGCGCACGAAGCTGCCGATCACCTCCATGCCGGAGCGGTAGCGCTCCGGCGCCGCCTCGCTCTCGTCCATCGGCGTGTGGTCGGCCTCGGTCGCAACGTCGTCGGGGCCGTCTTCGTCGCTGTCATCGAGGTCGGGCGGCGGCGCCTCGTCGCCAAATGCCGATGCCGGCCCGGCGGACCCGGGCCGCGAATCGGTCAGCTGACCCTGGGCGGACGGATCGCACGGCAGGTCGCGAGGGGCGACCGGTGCCGCGGGAGAAGCCGGGTCCGAATCGTCGGGAAATGGCGGGCGAGGCGGGCTCATGCCAGCCAATTGGCGCAGGCGCGCGAAAGTGGCAAGGCATTGGCGTGCCCGGACGATGGCAAGGGAGGCTGCGCAACCTTTGGTTGCGGCATTGCCCCCATTGCCTATTCTTCGCGCCCGTTCCACCGCCGCCGACCCCGAGGAGCCCATGGCGCTGCACTTCACCCCTGCCGAATTCGAGCGCCGTCAAGATCTGGTGCTGAAAGCCATGCAGGAGCGCGGACTCGATGCGCTGCTGATCTTCCAGCAGGAATCGATGTTCTGGCTGACCGGCTACGACACGTTCGGCTTCTGCTTCTTCCAGTGCCTCGTGCTGAAGGCGGACGGACGCATGGCGCTGCTCACCCGCTCCGCCGACCTTCGTCAGGCCCGCCATACGTCCCGCATCTCCGATATCCGCGTCTGGCGCGACGGCGCGCAGGCCGATCCGGTGCGCGAACTCACGACGCTCGTCGCCGAGATGGGCCTGATCAACCGCCGCATCGGCGTCGAATATGCCAGCTACGGCCTCAATGCCTCCCATGGCCGGCGGCTCGATGCCATGCTCTCGCCGGTGGCGGTTCTGGACGACGCGTCGGGGGTCATTGATGCGCTGCGCGTGGTGAAATCCGCCGAGGAGATCGCGTGGGTCCGCAGGGCCGCGATGCTGAGCGATGCGGCTGATGCCGCAGCCCTTCGGCTGATCGCACCGGGGGCCGACGAGGGCACGATCCTCGCCGCCCAGCAGGGCACGATCTTCGTGGGCGGCGGCGATTATCCGGGCAACGAATTCATCATCGGCTCGGGCCGCGATGCGCTCCTGTGCCGCTACAAGACCGGGCGCCGGCGCCTGTCCGAGCGCGATCAGATCACGCTGGAATTTGCCGGCGCCTATCGCCATTACCACGCGGCCATCATGCGCACCGTGCCGGTCGGCGAGCCGCACCCGCTGCATCTGCGCTATCATGCTGTCGCCCGCGACGCGCTCCTGGCCTGCGAGGCGGAAATGCGACCCGGCCGCACGGCGGGGGACATCTATTCAGCCCATGCGCGCGTCTTCGACGAGGCCGGGCTGGCAAGCCACCGGCTAAACGCCTGCGGCTATTCGCTCGGCGCCAAGTTCACGCCGTCCTGGATGGACCCGCCGATGTTCTATGCGGACAATCCCTGGCCCATCCTCGAGGGCATGGTGCTCTTCGCCCACATGATCCTGATGGATTCGGAGTCCGAAACCGCCATGTGCCTGGGCCGCACCTATCTCGTCACGGCGCAAGGGGCCGAGCCCCTGAACCTGCCCAACCTCGACCTCGTCGTGAAGGGCGCCCCGTCCACGGCGTGAGCAGGACATGACGGAGCAGGACATGCCTTGAGCGGAACTTGGCGTGACAGAAACGCGACAGCGCGGCAGGGCTGCCATGCATGGGGTGCCCCGCTTGTTGTTCGCGCCGGACAGGGCTGCTAAGAGCGCGACGCGGCGTTGCCGCATCCGCTCATCCCTGACGGTCGGCTCGGCGCCAGCGCCCGGAGGCCGCCGCTTTCGTACCAGCCTGTACCAGCGGGCGAGGGTCGCATGACGCCACCGATCAAGATCGTTGCCGGCAACTCGAACCGGCCGCTCGCCGAAGCCATCTGCGCCTATCTGCAGGTTCCGCTGGCCCGCTGCCAGGTTCGGCGCTTCGCCGACATGGAAGTGTTCGTCGAGATCCAGGAAAACGTGCGTGGCGAGGACGTCTTCGTCGTCCAGTCCACATCCTTCCCGGCCAACGATCACCTGATGGAGCTGCTCATCATCATCGATGCGCTGCGCCGCTCCTCGGCCCGCCGCATCACGGCCGTCGTCCCCTATTTCGGCTATGCCCGTCAGGACCGGAAACCCGGACCCCGCACGCCGATCTCGGCAAAGCTTGTCGCCAATCTGGTGACGCGCGCCGGTGCCGACCGCGTGCTGACGCTCGACCTTCATGCCGGACAGCTCCAGGGCTTCTTCGACATTCCGACCGACAACCTGTTCTCGGCACCGACCATGGTGGCCGACATCAAGGAGCGGATGGACCTGTCGAATGTCATGGTCGTCTCGCCCGATGTCGGGGGCGTTGTGCGCGCCCGTGCGCTCGCCAAGCGCATCGACGCGCCGCTCGCCATCGTCGACAAGCGCCGCGAGCGGCCCGGCGAGAGCGAGGTGATGAACATCATCGGCGATGTCGCGGGCCGGACCTGCATCCTCGTCGACGACATCGTCGATTCGGGCGGAACGCTGTGCAACGCGGCGGAGGCCCTGCTGCTGCAGGGCGCACGCGAGGTCTATGCCTATATCACGCACGGGGTCTTGTCGGGCGGCGCGGTCGCGCGCATCGCCTCCTCGAAGCTGAAGGAGCTGGTCATCACCGATTCGATCATGCCGACCGAGGCGGTGAAGGTGGCGCGCAATATCCGCGTGCTCGGCATCGCCCAGCTCATGGGCGAGGCGATCGGGCGAACCGCCAGCGAATCGAGCGTCTCGAGCCTGTTCGATTGAGGAATTCCACGCATCTCGGGCGCTCGCGTTGAAGATTTCGGCGAAACGGCCTATCCTGTGAGGAACGCGGCATGATCGCCGCGATTGCGCGAGGATGACACACTGATTACCTCCCCTATGCCCGAAGGGACCGGCCCGGACATGTCGATGGCCGATCCTTCGCTGCAGGACGTTCCGCTCCAGGGCGGCGAGCCGGCTGGAAGCCCAGCTCTCGCCGGCACCCCGGCCCAGCTCACCGCCGAGTCCAACCCGGTCGACATTGCCCGCTTCTGTCTTGCGGACATGAAGGCCGAGGAAGCCGTCGAGATCGATCTGCGCGGCAAAACGAGCCTTGCCGACACGATGCTGATCGCATCGGGCCGCTCGAACCGCCACGTCGCCTCGATCGCCGAGCGCATCATCTCCACCCTCAAGGAGTACGGCCGGGGCGCACCGCGCGTCGAAGGCCTTCCGGCTGCCGACTGGGTGCTGATCGATGCCGGC
>JBIPLL010000681.1:0-3785 GCA_044368425.1 Beijerinckiaceae bacterium | reverse complement strand
ATTCCTGTTATTTTGGTAGGAAATATTGTTAGTTCAGTTATGTCACTAAGGAGGTTATAATATGAACATGATTAAGAAGATAGTTAAAGGACTATTTAAGTGGTTTAAGGCTGCT
Source organism: Beijerinckiaceae bacterium (assembly GCA_044368425.1). Lineage (GTDB taxonomy): Bacteria > Pseudomonadota > Alphaproteobacteria > Rhizobiales > Beijerinckiaceae > JBIPLL01. Next base: position 3,670 of record JBIPLL010000681.1, on the reverse strand, counting down.
GTTATTGAGAGCATAGCCCAGATATTTACCATACTTGGCTTCTTTATTGCTTGGCTTACCCTTACAGGTACCGCCCAGCAGGTAGTGGGGGTAGCCACATTAATATCAATAGCCCTATGGCTTATTACCATCCCGCTTCGTGAAGAAAAAGAATAGTATAATGTCAATATGAAGATTCGTCATATTTTATTATCGTGTATACTTATATTAGGCCTTTCTGGCTGCGGGTATGACGGTCATTATCGCTACCCTTGCCAGGACCCAGCCAACTGGGATAAGGCAGAATGTAATGTTCCAATATGTGAAACTACTGGAACATGCACAAGAGATATAATTGGAAAAGATACTTGGGATGAGTATCAGAAAACGAAAGGTAAGTAATGTCTAAGCAACGATTAACGCCACAGGATCTTGATGCACGACTAAAGTTTATTCTTGGTTGTACACTTGGAGCAATCCTTCTTTTTACAGCATTAGGAATTTTATATGCTCTTATATTTGTAACACAGCCTATCGGAGCACAGTCAGAAAATGACAAGATGTTCTTTAATGTTTTGGGATCAGTTGCAACATTTATTACAGGAACACTTGCTGGTTTATTAATTGGTCAATCAGGTGCTAAAGATGTTATGGCAGCACAGGTTGCAAATAAAGAGGTAGATGCTAAAAATACTCAAGCAGATAAAAAGTTAGAATCTGAAATTAGAATGGCTGAAGATAAACTTGACGCAGAACTTGACGAAGTAAGAGCAAGACTTGCAAAGAAACCAGATGGCGCTATGCCAGAAGAACAACCAATAGATACTAATTGGGACAAGGAGTAATCATGGCAGAGATGGGAACACCAGAAAAACTTATTGAAGTTGCGGAAGGCGAACTTGGAACTATAGAAGGTCCAAAAGATAACGAAACCAAATATGGCAAGTTCATGAAAGCAAACTTTCAGCCATGGTGTGGGTCTTTTGTAAACTGGTGCGCTAACGAAGCAGGAGTAAAGATTCCTAATACTGTTTATACACCAGGTGGAGCAGCAGCATTTAAGAAGGCTGGAGCATGGATTGATGGAGACATAGCAGATCCAGAACCAGGAGATATAGTTTATTTTGATTTCCCCTCAGACGGTGTCGATAGAATCTCACATGTTGGTATTGTTGTTGAAGACAATGGAGATGGAACTGTTTGGTGTATTGAAGGAAACACATCTTCAAATAAAAAAGGAAGCCAAAGAAATGGTGGAGAAGTTTGCAAGCAACTCCGTGCATTTAAGAAAAATAAAAAGAATGTAATGATTTCAATCGTCGGCTTTGGTCGTCCTAAATTTGGCGGTAATGCAGCAGCAAAATCCACTACAAAATCTGAGCCTAATAAGACTATTAAAAAGCCTAAAACATGCTCAGAATGTGGACAAACAATCAAGTAATTGACACATTTTTAGTTCAATGCTATACTGAATAGTAAATATAGGAAGGCATATCATGACTTGTATTGCTGTTGTACGTCACGAAGATAAAGTATACATGGCTGGAGATCGTGGAGCCTCAGATGATGGAACTATTCTTTCACTTGACGCACCAAAGGTATGGAAAATTGGTCCGTACTTAATTGGATATGCGGGTTCCATGGATGGGGAAAGAATTCGTTACAACTTTAAGCCAAGTGCCCCTAACATTAAAGACACAGACAAGTTTATGCAGACAAAGTTTATCAAAGAACTCAAAGAATTTTATAATGAATTCTGGGTTGACACATCAAAAGACGGAGATCTCGGTTTAATTATTGCTGTTCGTGGTGAAATATATGAACATAGTTCTGGAGATATGTCTTTATCTAAATATACGCTGCCATATCTTGCTATGGGTTCAGGAGCAGAGTACGCATACGGTGTTTTATATGCAACAGATAAACAAAAAAATGCAAGAAACCGTGTGCATTCTGCAGTAAGCGCAGCAATAAAATTCTCTCCATCTTGTATGGGGCCTATTGACATCGTAAGCATTTAAGGATATACTAGAGGTATGAATCATATGGGTATGGAAGATCTTTCTCCAGAGGAGCAAGAGTTTGGTATCTGGTTACAGAACGGCATTGAGAGAGGCTGGATCAGTGACCCTTATTGCCACACACATGACGGTGGCTATCAGTATATGAGTCAAGAAGAAATAGAAGAGTGGGACGCAGGAGGCGACCCATGCGAACACGTACTAAGAATATTCATCTAACAGAAAGGTAATACAATGAAAAAACTAATAACAACACTATTATCACTAACTATCGCCTTGGTACCACTACAGGTAGCACAGGCAAACGATCAAAAAGTCCTTGCTATTATTGATTCAGCAATTGACTATAACAAGGTTTCATCAGTAATTTATGAGGCATGTTTTACAACCAATCTTTCATGCCCAAACAAGACAAACTTTATGGAAGGCAAAGGGGCTGCAAATTCAAATGTATGGCCTTCGTCAATTGTTAATTCCATTTACCACGGACACAACATGACTCAGGCTGCTCTTACGGTAGATCCAAGTATTAAGATTGTTTTTGTTAGAGTTGCCAATGTCACAAGTTCTGGCAATATGTTGCAAGATCAAAAGTCTTTGCAGTCAGCAATTGACTGGGTATCAAAGAATGCTGAAAAGTATAGCATAGATGCGTTATCAATCAGTCTATCATCTATCTCTACAAACAACTTAAATGAATGTACAAGAAACGCTGTTGTTATAAATGCAGTTTCTTCTCTTAATTCAAAAAATATTCCAACCTTTGCAGCAACTGGAAATGATGGTTCTTTAAATGTTGTTGGATATCCATCATGTGTTTCTGGAGTAATTGGCGTTGGCGCATCATGGTTTGATGCTAGAACCAAGTCTCATATTTTTGCAAAGTCTACAAACCGTGGTCCTGGTCTTGATGTTCTTGGGGTTGCAGAAACTTTGGTTGTAAGATATAACGGAACAACTTTTGACACATCTGGAACTTCTGGAGCAACAGTTCTTGCAGCAGCAAAGTATGTCTCTAAAAATACATACAAGACATCTGAAGAATATGTGGCATCTCTTCCAAAAATACTATCCTACCCTTATAACGGAAAGTAATAGTAAGTCCTGGGCATGACTAAAAACTGCCCACAATAAAAATAGGAGAATATAATGGAATCAAAAAAGAAAAGTTTGTTAAAAACAATTAGTTGGCCGTTTGTACATTTTACTTTTGTTTCTGGAATAATTTATTTCGTACTTAAGTATTATACTGGAGAAGCAGAGTGGGAGTATGTAGGTCTTTATGGACTGTCGTACCTAGCACTAGAAATGACATTCTTCTTTTTACATGAAAGAGTATGGGCTAAGTTTGGCAGGAAGATTAAATAATGCGTATTAAGATTATTAGATTTATGGTTAAGGCATTAGGATATGAACTAAGCAACGCCCCAAGAGGGGTTCAAACCTGGCAGTTAAGAAAGAAAAAGTAATGCCTTCATATGAGTATGACTGTATGCCTTGTGCAAAACGGTATATAAAAGAAAGATCTATTAAGGAAAGTGATCCAGGGTACACCTGCGAAACTTGCAATGCTACCCTGGTTCGTGTATACTCTAATGTAGGAGTTACATTCAACGGCTCTGGTTTTTATCAAACTGATAATAGAAAGGTATAATATGTTTAGTATGCTC
>JBIPLL010000351.1:0-3787 GCA_044368425.1 Beijerinckiaceae bacterium | reverse complement strand
ACGGATCGTAATTGCACATGACGAGGATGCGCAGCGGGTCGTCAGCCGCACGCATACGCCGCCTCGGTTCGCCCGCAGCGGCAGTCGCCTCGATCTCGTCCGTCCCGATATCGCCCGGCTCGGGATCGACGGGCCGGGATCTGTCCGGCAAAACTCTCGCACCGGCGATCAGGCGTTCCACCAGGTCGTCAGCCGGCTGCCTCGAGCTTGACGGCAACTCAATCTCGATCGCCCCCGCCTTCCGACGACGACGCCCACCCTTGTTCGGCTCCCCCACGCTTGAGGTCATTCGTGGTGTCTCCCGAAAGGTTTCGCTGGCTTTCAGATCTGCATGGACCTCGCAGCGACAGCCTCGAAAGGCTCAGCACCGGAAGGCATTTGCCCCAAGCAGGTTGCGAGGCTTCAGGACGTTGCGCGTGTCGGCGATCATCCGGGCATGCTCCGTGACGAGCGCGTAATCGACCTGACCATGTCCGGTCGTGATCACGACGCAATCGTACGAGGCAATCTCCGCCGACGTCAGCGGGACACTCCTGCGCCCCTCCAGCGTAGCATACTCGATGTCATAGGGGAACTCGGCGATATAGGGATCGTGGAATTCCACATGCGATCCCCGCCGCTCCAGAAGTTCGAGCACCTTGAGGGCCGGGCTCTCGCGGAAATCCCCGATGCCTTCCTTGTAGGCGATGCCGAGGAGCAGGATTCGCGCCTTGTGCAGCCCGCGACCCTGGCGCTTGTCGAGTTCCTGCGCGATCCGGTCGACCACGAGATAGGGCATGTTGGAGTTGATCTGGCCCGCCAACTCGATGAAGCGGGTGCTGATATCGTAGGCCCGCGCCTTCCACGTCAGGTAGAACGGGTCGATCGGGATGCAATGGCCGCCGATTCCGGGGCCCGGATAGAAGGCCATGAAGCCGAAAGGCTTCGAATCGGCCGCCTTGATCACCTCCCAGACATCGATGCCCATCCGGTCGAAAATGACCTTCAGCTCGTTGACCAGCGCAATGTTCACGGCACGGAAGATATTTTCTGTCAGCTTGACGGCTTCCGCCGTTTCCGTCGACGAGACAGGCACGATCTCCTTGATGGCGCCGCGATAGACGGCGCAGGCCAGTGCCAGCGCGTCGGGTCCGTCGCCGCCGACAACTTTCGGAATGGTGCGCGTATTGTAGTTCGGATTGCCGGGATCTTCCCGCTCCGGCGAGAAGGCGAGGAAGAAGTCCTTCGATGCCTTCAGACCGGTCGACTCAAGCACCGGCTTCACCACCTCCGTCGTCGTGCCGGGATAGGTGGTCGATTCGAGGATGATGAGCTGGCCCTCGCGCAACGTCGCCTTCACGGCCTCGGCGGTCTTGACCACATATTTGAGGTCGGGCTCCCGATGCTTCGTCAGCGGCGTCGGCACGGCGATGATGATGACATCCGCCTCGCCGCAGCGCCCGAAATCCGTCGTTCCCTCAAGCCTGCCTGCCGCGACGACATCCGTCAGTTCGCCGCTTGGAATGTGCTTGAGATAGGATTTTCCGGCATTCAGGGCCGCCATTCGTGGCGCATCGACATCAAAGCCGAGGACGCGGAAGCCGGCGCTTGCCAATGAAATCGCGAGCGGAAGCCCGACATAGCCCATGCCCATCACGGCAACGAGCGCCTGGCGCGTCTCGATCAGATGCGCGAGCTTGCCCGCAGCCGGAACAGTCCAGCCGATATCGGCCGCTTCAGCATGGATTGTCATCAAACTAACCCGAAACAAATCACCGGGGCGGACGAGTAGATCATTCCAGAAGCAACCGCAAGCGAGCTGACGACTGGCCGGCTTCCGCAATATAAATGCCACGCAAGATCAGTTTCAGATAAAATCCGTTTCAATCTGAAAAATATAAAGCGGTATTTTCTAATTACATATATGAATCCATAAATATATTTCAGGATGCATTAAATAATTGATAAATAATAACGTTCAACTCACAAGCCGTACACAGAAAACGACTTATCGATTACGATGGGAGAAGGGCGAATCGGTCAATTTTCGTTGAGAATGGACCCCGAAAGGTGAGATTTCGGCCTTCTGGCAGATTGGCGCCGCCGGAAAGGATGCGACAGCCCGCGCCGTCTGTCTGGCCCAGACCGGGGGCCTGGCCAGCAGGCCGGTCATTTTCCGCTGCCCGTCCGGGCTGATGGCTGCCGAAAGCCGGGCCCGCTCTTCTTTGTCATGTCTCGGCGGCCTGCCCGCTTCGTGCATGATTGCAGGCGGATGAAGGGGCGGATACCCCAAACAGCTTGTCATCCGGGGGCGAATATGGTTTGCCCAAGCCCGCGCGCGTCACGTCTGCAATGACCCAGGGCTGTAACGGGGACGTGCGCATCTCGTTTCGGGCGTAGTCGCCGCTTCAGCCATGTTGGGTCGGTCAAGAACAGACCTTCCGTTCAGGCGGACGGTCGCATAGCAGCAGGTTTCCATGACGAAAGCACTCGTTCTCGGCTCCGAAGGCAATATCGGCAAGCCGCTCGTGAAGCATCTCCGCGCGCAGGGCTACGAGGTGCTGGAGGTCGATATCGCGCCGGGACACCGCCCGAACTACTTGATGGCGGACATCAACAACCCGGTCGACCTCATGCCGGCCTTCGATTTCCGCCCGGACGTGGTGTTCATGCTGTCGGCGATGGTCAGCCGGGTCACCTGCGAGCAGGCCTCCAGCCTGACGGCCTCGACCAACCTGCTGGGACTGACCAACGTTCTGCAGATGTGCAAGCGGGTCGGCGCCATGGTGGTCTTCTTTTCCACCTCCGAGGTCTATGGCCCCAACTGCAATCCGATGGACGAGAGCCTGTCGGACCCGCAGCCCAACAATTTCTACGGGCTCTCCAAGCTTCTAGGCGAGAAGCTCGTTGAGTACGAGGTCCGCCAGCACAAGCTGCGCGCGATCTCGCTGCGCCCGTTCATGATGTATGACGAGGAGGAGGATCTCGGCGACCATCGCTCGGCGATGATCCGGTTCGCGACCAACCTTGCCCTTCGGCGTCCGATCGAGGTTCATAATGGCAGCGCGCGTGGCTGGTTCCATGTCAGCGATGCCGTGCGCGCGATCGAGGGTGCCGCACGGGCGCGCGAATATTCTGTCGTCAATATCGGCCATCCCGACATTCGCCCGATCGCCGACCTTGCCGAGATGATCCGGGTTCGCCTCGGTGCGCCGAAGGAACTCGTCACGGTTCGGGAACTGCCCGAGCGGATGACCCTGGTGAAGAACCCGACCCTCGAGCGCCAGCGCACGATCCTCGGCGTAACCCCGAAGGTTGGCGTCGAGGAAGGTGTCGACCGGCTTTGCGCGCGGATCGAGGAGCGGCTGAAATCGGCCGGCATCCGCATCGGCTGACGATCTCGAGGGACTCGGGCCTGCATCATGAAGAAGATACTGACCGTCGTCGGAGCCCGGCCGCAATTCGTGAAGGCGGCCGCCGTGAGCCGGGCGCTGGCGGCGCACGGGGCTTTTCGCGAGGCCATCGTGCATACCGGCCAGCATTACGACCCCGGGATGTCCGATATCTTCTTCGATGAGCTTGAGATTCCGAGGCCCGCCCACGCGCTCGCGGTGCATGGCGGCGGCCATGGCGACATGACCGGCCGCATGATGATCGCGCTGGAAGCCGTCGCCATCGCCGAAAAGCCAGACTGGATGCTGATCTACGGCGATACGAATTCGACACTGGCCGGGGCTTTGGTTGCCGCCAAGCTCCACATCCCGATCGCCCATGTCGAGGCAGGCCTGCGGTCGTTCAACCGGCGGAT
>JBIPLL010000350.1:0-3798 GCA_044368425.1 Beijerinckiaceae bacterium | reverse complement strand
CCGCCTGCTCATTGCCGAGGCCGACCGCCTACGAAATCCGGGAGAGAAACATGTCAGCCACAGGGATCGGCGCGCCCGTCCGCCGCAAGGAAGACCAGCGGTTCATCACCGGCAAGGGCCAGTACACGGACGACGTCAATCGTCCCGGGCAGGCCCATGCCTGTTTCCTGCGTTCGCCCCATGCCCATGCCACGATCCGCAGGATCGACAAGGCCGCAGCGGAGAAGATGCCGGGCGTGCTCGCCATCCTCACGGGTGCCGACCTCGCCGCCGACAATGTCGGCGGGCTGATCTGCGGCTGGATGATCCATTCCAAGGACGGCACGCCGATGAAGGCGGGGGCCCATCCGGCACTGGCCCAGGGCAAGGTCCGCTATGTCGGCGATCACGTCGCCGTTGTGGTGGCAGAGACATTTGCGCAGGCCCGCGACGCGGCAGAGGCCATCGTCGTCGACTATGACGTGCATTCCGCCGTCGTCGACGGCATCTCTGCCCAGAAGCCCGGCGCGCCCGTGGTGCACGATGTGGCGCCCGACAACACCGTGTTTCGCTGGCACCTCGGCAACAAGGAGGCGACCGAGGCCGCCTTTGCCCGTGCCGCGCATGTGACGCATCTCGACATCGTCAATAACCGGCTCATTCCCAATCCGATGGAGCCGCGCGCCGCGCTCGGCGACTATGATCCCGGCACAGAGAGCTTCACGCTCTATACGACGAGCCAGAACCCCCATGTCGCGCGCCTGGTGCTCTCCGCCTTCATCGGCATCGCGCCCGAGAACAAGCTGCGGGTGATCGCTCCCGATGTCGGCGGCGGCTTCGGCTCCAAGATCTTCATCTATGCGGAAGAGACGGTCTGCGTCTGGGCCGCGAAGAAGGTGGGCCGCCCTGTCAAGTGGAACAGCGATCGGACGGAAGCCTTCCTCTCGGACGCCCATGGCCGCGACCACATCACCAGGGCCGAACTCGCGCTCGACGAGTCGGGCAAGATGCTGGCGCTGCGGGTGCACACCATCGCCAATCTCGGCGCGTATCTCTCGACCTTCGCCTCGTCGGTGCCGACCTATCTCTATGCCCCGCTATTGTCGGGGCAATACGACATCCCGGCGATCTATGCCGAGGTCGATGGCGTCTACACCCATACGGCTCCGGTCGATGCCTATCGCGGCGCCGGCCGCCCCGAGGCGACCTTCGTCGTCGAGCGCCTGGTGGAGGTCGCGGCCCGGCAGATCGGCATGGACCCGGCCAAGTTCCGCAAGCGCAACTATGTGCGCAAGTTCCCGCACCAGACGCCCGTCATCATGACCTATGACGCGGGCGACTATAACGCCTCCATGACCAAGGCGCTGGAGATCGCGGATTACCGGAACTTCAGCCGCCGCAAGCGCGAGTCGCTGCGCAAGGGCAAGCTGCGCGGCATCGGCTTCTCGTCCTACATCGAGGCCTGCGGCATCGCCCCCTCGGCCGCCGTCGGCTCGCTCGGCGCGGGCGTCGGCCTGTGGGAATCGGCGGAGGTGCGCGTCAACCCGATCGGCACCGTCGAGGTGCTGACCGGCTCGCACAGCCACGGACAGGGCCACGAGACGACGTTCGCCCAGCTCGTCTCCGACCGTCTCGGCATCCCGATCGACAACGTGTCGATCGTCCATGGCGACACCGACAAGGTGCAGATGGGCATGGGAACCTATGGCTCGCGCTCCGGCGCGGTCGGCATGTCGGCCATCGCCAAGGCGCTCGACAAGGTCATCGCCAAGGGCAAGAAGGTCGCCGCCCACGTGCTCGAGGCCGCCGAGGGCGACATCGAGTTCAAGGACGGCAAGTTCACGGTCGCGGGCACCGACAAGTCGGCAGGTTTCGGCGATATCGCGCTCCAGGCCTATATCGCTCACAAGTTCAACGGGCAGGAGCTTGAGCCGGGCCTGAAGGAAGGCGCCTTCTACGACCCGACGAACTTCACCTTCCCGGCCGGCGTGCATATCTGCGAGGTCGAGGTCGACATCGAGACAGGCAAGACACGCATCGACCGCTGGACGGCGGTGGACGATTTCGGGATCGTCATCAACCCGATGATCGTCGAGGGCCAGGTCCATGGCGGGATCGCGCAGGGCGTGGGCCAGGCGCTGCTTGAAGGGGCGATCTACGACAAGTCCGGCCAGCTCGTGACCGCGAGCTACATGGACTATTGTATGCCGCGCGCCGACGACCTGCCCTCCTTCGATGTGGGGATGACCGTCACGCCCTGCCCGTCGAACCCGCTTGGGATCAAGGGTTGCGGCGAGGCCGGCGCCATCGCGGCCCCCGCCGCCGTGGTCAACGCCCTGACCGATGCCGTCGGCCACGAGGACGTCGCCATGCCCGCGACACCTCAGGCGATGTGGCGCGCCGTCCGCAAGTCCCGCATGGCGCAGGCGGCCGAATAAGCACGAATCAACGCCCGGCTCCGTGAGCCGGGCTCCCCTTCAGACCCGCAGCGCCGCACAGGCGGGCTACGGAGACAGGCAGGAGCCAGGGCATGTATGCCTTCAAATATCACCGACCCACCTCCGTCCGGCAGGCCGCGGGCCTGGCCACCCGCAACGAGGATGCCAAGATCCTTGCGGGCGGCCATACCCTGCTGCCGACGATGAAGCTGCGCCTCGCAAGCCCCGGCGCACTGATCGACCTGGGTCAGGTGCCCGAATTGCGCGGCATCGAGCGGCGCGGACGCACGCTGATCATCGGCGCCATGACGACACATGCCGAGGTTGCCGCCTCCGGCGTGGTCCGCGCCGCGATCCCGGGCCTCGCCTCGCTCGCCGGGCAGATCGGCGACCCGCATGTACGCCATCGCGGCACGATCGGCGGCTCGGTCGCCAACAACGATCCTTCCGCCGATTATCCGGCGGCCTGCCTCGGCCTCGGCGCGACCATCGTCACCAACCGGCGCAAGATCGCGGCGGACGAATTCTTCACGGGCATGTTTGGCACCGCCCTCGAGGAGGGCGAGATCGTCACGCGCATCGCCTTCCCGATCCCGGGCCGCTCGGCCTACGAGAAGTTCCGCAACCCCGCCTCGCGCTACGCGCTGGTTGGCGTCTTCGTCTCGAAGCGCGCGAGCGAGATCCGGGTCGCGGTGACGGGCGCCGGGCAGGAAGGCGTGTTCCGCTGGAGCGAGGCGGAAGCCGCACTGAAGGCCCGCTTCTCGCCCCGCTCGCTTGAGGGCATGGCACCCGACGCGTCCGGCATGAACAGCGACATTCACGCCGATGCCGATTACCGCGCCCATCTCGTCGGCGTGATGGCGCGCCGCGCCGTCGGCAACGCTGTCGGCCCGGCTGCGACCGAACACGTGGCGATGTGAGACCGGCGCCCGGCGCGGAAATGCCCGCGCCGGGCGCCCTGCATGCTCCCGTCACATGCCGGCGTAGAAGAACCTTTCCTCGGCGATGCTCCCGTCGCGCACCGTGTAAAGGCCTGTCTCGATCATCTGCATGCGCTCGCCCGTGGCGCGCGGCGTGACATCGAGGGTGAAGCGGACGATGAACTGGTCGCCGTGCACGAAGGGCCCCTCGGCGCTGCCGCCATGGACCTCGTGATTGGCATACCACCAGTCGCTCTTGGCCTTGACCTCCGCGCGACCACGGCACACCGCCATCGGCCCGTCCATGTCCTCGATGCTGACGATATCCTCTGCATTGAAAGTGTCTGCCGCCTCCAGATGCTTCCCCTCCTTCAGCAGGGCGGTGAAAGCTTCGGCGACCGGGCGACATTGCTGCGGCATGGCAGGCTCCTGAAATGATGTTGCAGCTTCACTCCATCACG
>JBIPLL010000501.1:0-2833 GCA_044368425.1 Beijerinckiaceae bacterium | reverse complement strand
CGAGCCCGATGACGATGCCCGTTTCGGTGCCGAGGAAGCGCATCGGGCGATCGATGAACCCTGCGGCGATGAGGCCGTCATTCACGAGGCCGTTGCGGCCCAGAAGCACCATCCAGCCGAAGGAGCGCACGATATTGCTGGTGAACAGCGGCACGATCAGCATGATCACGCAGAGCCGCCGCCAGGGGCGCCAGCGCACGACCCGCACCAGATACCAGGCCAGCGGATAGCCCAGCAGAACCGTGAAGGCCGTGGTCACGAGCCCGATCCGCAGCGTCAGCCACAGCACATCCCAGTGATACTGATCGAGCAGGATGCGCGCATAATGGGTGAAGGTGAACGCGCCATCCGCCTGCGTGACGCTGGCCAGCGTGACGACGGCCATCGGCGCGAGGAAAAACGCGACGAAGAACGCCACCGGCAGGCCGATCAGGGGCAGGACGGGCCGCAGCGTCGCCATCATGCGCCGTCCGGGATCAGGTGCAGATCGTCGATCCGGTAGACAAGCGTCACGGGCGCACCCTCGCTCAGGCCAGGCGGCAATCCGCCAGTCACGCGCGCACTGACGACGATCTCGCCTACCGCCACATTGACGAGGACATGGCTGCCGACATGGATGAGGTCTTGCACGAGGCCCTCCGCCGCGCGCTCATCCGGGGAAAGAGCCCCCTCCGGCCGCAGGCGCACATGCTCGGGCCGCAGCACGGCCACAGCCGCGACGCCGGCAGGCACGCGACCTCGCGGGATGGCGCCCCCCCCGATCCGCGGCATGAGCGTTCCGTCCGCCAGCGGCCGGCAGGGCACAAGATTGGCCTCGCCGATGAAGTCGGCAACGAAACGGGTCACGGGCGCGCGATAGATCTCCGGACCCTGCCCGATCTGCTCGATGCGTCCAGCATTCATGACCACGATGCGGTCGGCCATGGTCATGGCCTCGTCCTGATCATGCGTCACGAAAAGGAAGGTGATGCCGAGCTTCTGCTGGAGATGCTTGAGCTCGAGTTGCACGCGCTTGCGCAGCTTCTGGTCGAGCGCGCTCAGGGGCTCGTCGAGCAGCAGCAGGCGCGGCCGGTTGACGATGGCGCGCGCCAGCGCCACCCGCTGCTGCTGTCCACCCGACAACTCGCGCGGCAACCGCGTCGCGAAGTCGGTGAGCCCGACGAGCGCCAGCGCCTCGCGCGACCGCACCGCCGCCTCGTCCCGCGTCGCGCCCTGCCGGCGCGGTCCATAGGCCACGTTCTCGGTCACGCTCAGATGCGGGAACAGGGCGTAGTTCTGGAAGACCGTATTGAGCGGGCGCCGGTAGGGCGGCAGGGCCGTCACATCCTCCCCCGCGATGCGGACGGTTCCCTCATCGGGCGCGACGAAGCCCGCAATGGTGCGTAGGAGCGTGGTCTTGCCGCAGCCCGACGGCCCGAGCAGCGCGATGAACTCCCCTTCCTGCACGTCCAGCGACACGTCGCTCAGCGCGGCCTGGCCGCCGAAGTGCTTGGTCAGTCGCGAGATTTCGAGGAGCGGCGTGGTCATCTTGGCTGTCGTTCGTTCCTGGGGAGCGCGCCGATGGCCGGCACACGTGGCGAGGGCGGATCGGCGCGCGCATCCACGCGAACGCGGTCACCGGATCGACCAGTGACGGACAGGATGCGGGCGGCATGAGCCGGCGGCAACCGGCCGCCGCAAGGGCGACCGGTCGCGGCGATAGCGACTTACTTGCGCGCGATCTCGCGGTTCCAGCGGTCGACGATGCCGGCGCGCTGGGCGTTGATCTGCCCCCAGTCGAACAGCTTCAGGTTCTTGACCGAACCCGTCTCGCCCCAGGGCAGCTTGCGCGCCGTCTCGGGCTTCACCGTGACGCCCTGCACCGACGGGCCGAGATAGAGCTTCTCGGCGAGGCACTGCGAGGCGGCAGGCGTGAGCGCCTGGTCGATGAACTTCTGCGCGGCATCCTTCTTGGTCGTGCCCTTGACGAGATGGAGCCGGGCATCGGTCGCCCAGGCGCCCTCCTTCGGCACGGTGAAACCGATGGGCATTCCCTTGTCGGCGAGATCCCAGGCGCCGACATTGAAGTGCGCGCCGACGATGGCCTCGCCGCTCTGGAAGGCATTGCTGGCCGCGCCCGAGGAGTCGAAGAACAGGGCAGCCTTCAGGCTCTTGATCTTCTGGAACGTGGCAGTGAGGTCGCTCGATGGCACGTTCCAGATCTGCGACAGGAACATGATGAACGGCACGCCGGCCGAATTTGACGGCGACGGGATCGTCACCGCATCCTCGAATTCCTTGTTCCACAGGTCGTTCCACGAGGTCGGGACCGTCTTCACCTTCTGCGTATTGTAGGTGAGCCCCAGCGAGTAATAACCCGTGCCGACCGCATAGGTCGTGGCGCCGGACTTGTAGATCGCCTCGGGCAGCGCATTGGCGAGATTCTTGATGCCGGCCGGATCGAGATGATCGACGACGTCGGCGGCGAGCGCCAGCTCGCTGATGCCGCCATCCATCCAGGCCACGTCGATGGTCGGCGCCGCCTTCTGCTGCTGCAGCTTGGAGAGCGTCACGGTCGAGGTGCCGACTTCCGCATTGACGGCGATGCCCGTCGCCTTGGTGAAGGGCTCCGCCACGCAGGCCTTGAAGGCATCGCCCCAGTTGCCGCCATACCAGGCGACATTGATCGAGGAGGTCTGGGCAGCAGCCGGCACCGCCTGGACGAGGGCGGTCGTGCCGAGGATCAGCGCCGCAATCGGCAATTTGCGCAGCATTGTCGTTCTCCCGTGGTCGGCCCGTTATGGGCCTTGTGCCTCGTGCCAGACTGCGCGCGATACGTGCAGGGCACTAGAAG
>JBIPLL010000549.1:0-2508 GCA_044368425.1 Beijerinckiaceae bacterium | reverse complement strand
CCTTCGACCAGATAGGCGCCCCGGTTGAGGCTGGCGCTCCTTGCGGGATCGGGCCTGAATTCCGCCCCGTCGAGGAACGCAAGCTTCCACAGGCCGAGGCCGCGCCGCACATTGAACGGAAAACCCAGCTCGTGATCGCGGATGCGCCCGTCGATGGACGGCAGCGTCTTCATGAAGGCAAAGAGGTCGACGAGATCCTTCGCGTTCATCCGTTGGTAGGACGTGTAGGGAAAGGACGGATAATAGTGCCGCCCGTCCGGCGACACGCCCGCCTGCATGGCGCGCACGAATTGCGCCGCCGTCCATCCGCCGATCCCGTCGCGCGGATGCGACGAAATGTTGGGCGCGTGGAACGTGCCGAAGGGCGAATGCAGGGCAAGGCCGCCGCCGAGCTGCGTGCGGTCCTCCTGCCCCGGCGTCGCATGACAGGAGGCGCAGCCTCCTGCGTAAAACATCACCTGGCCATTGGCGAGGTCGGGCGCCCCCCGGGGCAGCGGCTGCGTGCCGGCGCGCTGCCACATCGGGCTCGTCAGGAGCCAGAAGCCCGCACCGCCGAGCACAACACCAGCCGCCAGAACCGTGAGCAAACGCTTCATGCCAAATCCCCTGCCCGGTCAAGGGCAAGCCCGCCCGCGTCCATCCTGCGGCCACCCATGGCTCTCCGAACGACCGGCGCGACAGGCCGATGCCTCGGCCCGCCGCGTCGCATCGCAATCAGAGTGCGTCAGTTCTTCTTGACGCGATAGGCCTCGTGGCAAGTCCCGCAGCTCTTGGTCACGTCACCGAAGGCGGTGCGGAAGCTGGCGAGATCCTTCGAGGCGCTCGCAGCCGCATTTGCATCGGCCACGAACTTGGCAAGCTGCGCATTGAAGCCGGCCATGTCCTCCCAGATTTTCGGGGAGGCGGTCGTGTCGCCGGCGGCCGATCCTGCCGGCAGCAGCGTGCCGAACTTCTGGCCATTGTCGGCATAGGTCTTGAAGATTTCCTGGACCTTGGCGGCATCGAACGGCGCATCGCCCTTGGCGATGGCGGCCCCCGTGCGGGTCGCCCCGCCAACGCCCTTCATCAGATCCTTGCGCTGGGTGATGACGTCGCCCTGCGCCATGACGGCGGACGCCGCCATCACGACAGCCGCGACCAGCCCACCTGCGAAATATGCGATACGCGCCATGCGTTCCTCCCCGCGAAGGTCAAACGTCGCCCTCGCCTGCAAGGCACTGAAGCGGATCCGTGACCTTATTCATAGCCTTTGCACAGGAGCGTGATCGGCTCCCGTGCAAGCTGGACTTTGCGCAGCAGCAAGGTTTCCTGATCAGGAGCGGCCATGCAGGGCTGAAAAGATCCGGTTCGGCGTCGCCGGCATGTTGATATGCGTGATGCCCTTGGCGCGATGCAGCGCATCGACCAGCGCATTCATCACCGCCGGGCAGGCGCCGATCGATCCGGCCTCGCCCGCGCCCTTGATACCGAGCGGGTTCGATGTCGAGGGCACGTTGCGCGTCTCGAAGGCGAAGCTCGGAAGGTCGTCGGCGCGCGGCAGCGCATAATCAAGCAGCGAGGCCGTCAGGAGCTGGCCATCCGCGTCATAATGCGCCTTCTCCATCAAGGCCTGGCCGATGCCCTGCGCGATGCCGCCATGCACCTGCCCCGCAAGCAGCATGGGGTTCACGGCCAGCCCGAAATCGTCGCAGATCGTGTAGCGCTGGAACGAGACGACTCCCGTATCCGGATCGACCTCGACCTCTGCGATATGCGTGCCGTTCGGATAGGTCGCGTCGGGCGGCACGAAGCTGCCCTTGCCGGTGCGGGCATCGACCGTGGCGCGCGGATGCTTCGCGACATCGGCAAAGGTCACGCGCCGGTCCGTGCCGGCGATCTCGACGGTCCCGCCAACGATCTCGAGATCCGAAACGCCGGTCTCCAGCATGTCGGCAGCAATCGACTTGATCTTCTGCGCGAGATCGGTCGCCGCGAGATGGGTCGAGATGCCGCCCACAGGGATCGAGCGCGAGCCGCCCGTGCCGTTGCCGGTCGCAACGCGCGACGTGTCGCCCTGCACGACCTTCACCTGGTCGGGCGGCAGGTCGAGGAGGTCGGCTGCAAACTGCGCATAGGCCGTGGCATGGCCCTGCCCGTTGGACTGCGTGCCCGAATAGACCGTCACCGTCCCGTCGCGCTCAAGCACGATGTCGACATCCTCGCCCGAGCCCCAGGCGGTGCATTCGATATAGGTGGCAAGCCCGATGCCGCGCAGCTTGCCTGCCTTGCGCGAGGCTTTGAGCCGGGCCGGGAAGCCGGCCCAGTCGGCCGCTTCCATCGCGCGAGTCATATGGGCGTTGAAGTCGCCCGTGTCGTATGTGCGCCCGCCGACCGGCGTCGAATAGGGCATCTGCTCGGGCCGGATGAAATTGCGCCGCCGGATCTCGTCAGGCTTCAGGCCAAGCTCGCGCCCGGCCGCATCGACAAGCCGCTCGAGCACATAGGCCGCCTCCGGGCGCCCGGCACCGC
>JBIPLL010000347.1:0-3820 GCA_044368425.1 Beijerinckiaceae bacterium | reverse complement strand
ACCGGATGCGAGCACTAGATCGTGGAGCTGCAACTCGCCGCGGCCGAATGAGCCTGTCACCGTCAGCTGCTCGAACGGTGAGCGCCCGCCCTTTATCTCCGTCGTCGCATTCAGGCCCGCAGCGCGTCCAGCGAACTGGCGCAGCGCGTCGGGCAGGTTGACGCCGGCAATCTCGCCTTGCCGCACCAGCATAGACCCCCGCCCCAGCAGCGCCGCCCGCAGGTCCATGACTGTGTTTCCGTTCGTCTCGAACTGGAAGTTGCCGCTGCCCTGACCGGTCAGCCACCGGCTTTCCGCGATCTGTGCGCTGAGTGGTCCGATATCGATCCGCTCGAAGCTGCCCTGACCGCGGACGTCGACGCCGCTTGGCGCCGGCGACAATGCGAGACGACCCTTCACAGTGCCGCGACCGAGATTGGCGCGGCCGAGCGTGATCTCCCCGCGTCCCTCGTTGAGCATCAGGCCAAAGGCAGCATCCTGCATGTCAAAGCCACCGAGGCTGGCCTCTGTCGCGGAGATCCGGAGATCGAGATCGAAAAGCTCCAGAAGTGTCCATGGCAGAGGCAGATGGCTGCTGACCGGCTGCGTGCGCGAATGGGTGAAGGGGGCCATCATGGCTTGCAGGTTCAGCTTGCCGGCGGCCATCGTGCCGGCAAGCCGCCAGCGACCGCCATCCTGCCGGCCCGTCAATGCACCCTCGAATCGATTTTCGCCGAGTCCGATCCGTGCGTTATTGAGCGCGAGCGAGCGCGCGCCAATGATCAGCGGGCTCGACAGGGAGAGCTTGTCGAACAGGCGTGGCGCCTCGGCACCGCCAAGGAGCCAGCGTCCCAGTGGCTGTGGATTGCTGGTCGAGGCCGTCACCTCGCCGGTAAACTGAGGCTCCGGCACCTGAACCATCCGGCCGGTAAACTCGATGCTGCCGGTATCGGTCGAGATGAGGGCGCTTGCTGGTGAATCGGTGCCGGCCCGCAGGCGCTCCGGAGAGGGTGCCAGAACGCGGACGTTGAGCATTGTGCCGCGCAGGTCTGCGCTTCCGCCGATCTCCCAGAGATCGCGGCGGCTGCGCGGGTTGACCACCGCATTGACCTTCGTGAAGGTCATGGGCCCCGTCGTGTCGCCTTCGCCAAGCCCGCGTAGCGACACAGTGCTGTCGAGGAGGGTCACCCGACCGATCGTTGCGGGCGCGTCGGCGAGGACCGACATCGCATTGCCGACCGTGCCGAAGATCTGGCCCCAGCTTTCGAAGCGGCGGGCGCCGAGCGCGAGACGAAGACTGGCCTTCTCCAGAACCACATCCGAGACCTCGATGCGACCGCCCAGCAGAGGCAGCAGCCGGATCTCGCCCTTCAGGTGCATGACCTGCGCCTGCACGCGGTCGTCCGCGCTGCGGATGACGACGTCCTCCAGGCGGACCACCGGGAAGGGCAGGAGCGAGATGGAGGCTGCACCGCGGGGGTCGATCGACAGTCCGTTCAGCGGCGCGATCTGAGCGGTCAGCGCCCGCGCCAGAGGGGCGGTTGCAACCGTCCACGGCACGGCAGCGACGCCGACCAGCGTCACCAGAATGAGGAGAGGTGCAAGGCCCTTGCGCGGCATTCGGTTCCGAGAATCCGGCAGATATTCTGCAGCTTCAGAGAGAGCAGCGGCGTGGACCTTCGCCCACGTAACGCAGCATGAGTGAGCCCGTCCGCCGTGCAAGCTGCACGGCGCCGGACAGGTCAGGCTTGGCCGGCACATGGGTGCCGGAACCACGGGCGCGCCAACGACCAGAATCGCTGTTGATCGATCCCGTGCGAAAGCGACGTCACAATATATGCTTCGCTGCCGGTTCAGCAAAGCGCCTGAATTGCTTTTTGTCCGCGAGATGATGACGACTACGCGACCGGAGTGCCGGGGCTTGCCATCGGTCGCCGCATTGTCTTTGAGTGCGAGACAACAGGATATGGGAGCGCACATGACCATGAGCATGACGGAGGAGGGATCTCGACCGCAATCCGGAGCACCGCTCTGGACGCCATCGCGCGAGCAGATCGCCGACAGCAATCTTGCTGCCTTTGCCAGGCTTTTCGGCGCGCGGATCGGTCGGGAACTCGCGGACTATGATGCTCTTCACGCGGCTTCGGTGGAGGAGCGCGGCGCCTTCTGGAGCGCCGTCTGGGACTTCTGTGACGTCATCGGCACCAAGGGCGCACGCGAACTTGTCGACGACACCATGCCCGGCGCCCGCTTCTTCCCGGATGCGCGGCTGAATTTCGCCCAGAACATCCTGCGCCGAAGTGACGGCGGCGAGGCCATCGTCTTCCAGGGCGAAGACAAGGCGCAGATGCGGATGAGCCATGGCGAGCTTCATGCGCTCGTCTCGCGCCTGCAGCAGGCTTTGCGCGCCGAGGGGGTCGGGATCGGCGACCGGGTCGCGGCCATGATGCCGAACAGGCCCGAATCGATCGCGCTGATGCTGGCTGCAACCTCGATTGGCGCTGTGTTCTCGTCCTGCTCGCCCGATTTCGGCGAGCGCGGCGTGCTCGACCGCTTCGGCCAGATCGAACCCAAGGTTTTCGTCGCGACGGACGGCTACTGGTATGCCGGCAAGCGGATCAGCATTGCCGAGAAGCTGCCGGCGATCGTGGCGGGCCTGCCCGGCACGACACGGATCGTGATCGTTCCCTATCTTGGCGATGCAGCCCAGATCGCGGCGGCGCTGCCGCGCGCCGTTGATCTCGTGGCATTTCTGGCGCCGTTCAAGGCGGGGGAGGTGACCTATGAGGCGCTGCCCTTCGACCATCCGGTCTATATTCTCTACTCGTCGGGCACGACGGGTGTGCCGAAATGCATCGTTCATGGCGCAGGCGGCACGCTGCTCCAGCACCTCAAGGAGCACAGGCTCCAGTGCGATCTGCGGCCCGGCGACCGCTTCTTCTACTTTACCACCTGCGGCTGGATGATGTGGAACTGGCTTGCGACGGGGCTCGCCAGCGGCGCGACGCTGATTCTCTTCGACGGATCGCCGTTTCATCCCGTGCCGAACGTGCTGTTCGATCTCGCACAGAACGAGAAGGTGACCCTGTTCGGCACCTCGGCCAAATACATCGATGCCTGCCGCAAGGCCGGGCTCGAGCCGGCGCGCACGCACGACCTGTCATCGGTGCGGCTCATCACGTCCACGGGCTCGCCGCTCATGGCGGACGGGTTCGACTATGTTTACGAGGCCATCAAGGCGCAGGTTCATCTCGCCTCGATCTCGGGCGGCACGGACATCGTGTCCTGCTTCGTCGGCGGCCAACCCTGGGGCGCTGTCTGGCGCGGCGAGATCCAGGCGCCGGGGCTTGGCATGGCCGTCGATGTCTGGGACGACGAGGGACGTCCGGTGCGGGGGCAGAAGGGCGAACTCGTCTGCACGAAGGCCTTTCCGTGCATGCCCGTGAAGTTCTGGAACGATCCTGACGGCAGGAAGTACCGGGCCGCCTATTTTGACCGATTTGCCGGTGTCTGGTGCCATGGCGACTTCGCCGAGGTCACCGAGCATGGGGGGCTGATCATCCATGGCCGGTCAGACGCGACGCTCAATCCCGGCGGTGTCCGCATCGGAACGGCGGAGATCTACGCGCAGGTCGAGCGCATCGACGAGGTGATCGAGGCGCTGGCCATCGGGCAGGACTGGGACAGCGACGTGCGCGTCGTCCTGTTCGTCAGGCTGAAGCCGGGTGTGGCGCTCGACGAGGCGCTGACGAAGCGCATTCGCGACGCGATCCGCATCGGCGCCTCACCGCGTCATGTGCCTGCCCGTATCGTGGCAGTCGCTGACATCCCGCGCACCAAA
>JBIPLL010000642.1:0-3828 GCA_044368425.1 Beijerinckiaceae bacterium | reverse complement strand
AGCGACCGGCAAGCCACTCGGTGATCAGCGGCGCTAGGATGTAGATCAGGAAGAAGTTACCCGCCGCCATGTAGAGCGGCACTCGCTTCTTGCGAACACCGAGAACCTGATCGTACGCGGTCCAGTTGTAGAGCACCGAGAAGTACGAGTAGAAGGCGGTGACCATCTTTTCCACTTCGGTGTTGCGCATAACGAGCGGGAGATCTTGGTTGAGACCGGCGCTCTGCGTTTGACGCACAATGCTATCGGCAAAACGCACAGCGTCTTCTTCGACGCCACCATCGATACCATCGACGTTGCCAGCGCGAGCCTTCTCGTAAGCAGCGATCCACACGACCGAGCTAACAGCCCAGTCCATTGCGCCGACCAGGGCAAACGCATTGCGCTGCGTTTTGTGATAGAGCGAGTCGTCCTCGACGCGCCGCAGAAACTCACGCACATCTCGGTTGTAGGTGCGAACGCGCGTCCGCATGAACTCAGACTTGCCCATGATGTACTCGGACTTCTCGCGGAGCTGAAACGGATTGTTGAGCATACGCACAACGCCACCAGCCATCTCTACTGAACCCAGCATCGGCACGGCCTGGAGGAGGCCGGTGAGCTGCTGCGTCGCCGTCGCAATCTTGATGCCCATCGTGACGATCTGCATGTTGCCGCGCATCTTCTGAAGCAGCTTGCCGACATCACTGGTCGGGTCGCGATACTCGACCGCGATTGAATGCAGCCACGGGTGCAACTGAGCGTACTGCTCCTTGCCGACCGTGCGGATGAACGCAGCGCGGAAGCGACTGTCGGAGACGATGCGGTTCGCATCGATGAGAGCTTCGCGATACGAGATGTCGTGGATCACGTTCTCGATGTGCTCGGTGGCCACCGCGAAATCCAAGCGAACCGGGCGACCGCCGGATCCCTTGCGGTCGATCAGGTGTCCCTTCTTCGTCATCGGCGCAAGTGAGCTGACACCCCAGTTGTTGACCGGCGTGTTCTCTTTCGCCTCGCGGCGCTCGGTCGTCGCATCGCGCAGGGGATCGAACTTGAGGGGATAGTAGCCACCGGCAAACGTGCCGTGCTTCGATGCAACCGGCGAAGCCTCGACCGCTTCAGGACGCAGGCCAGTTAGGCGCTGGTGTAGATCGAAGGCCTCGTCGCGGAACTGACCGATGATGCTCCACGTCTCCTGCACGAAGCGCCAGTCGCGCTCGTTGAGGTGCTTGTCGAGGACTGCAATGATCTTCTGACGCGCCGTGACGTAGTCAGTCTCAAGCCCCTCGGGTGCGCGGAACCAACCGAAGCCATCAACGAGCGCTCTCACGTTGCCTTCGTTGCCGACGTTCAGCGCGATAGCGAGCAGCTGCATGCGTGTGAAGACGTCGTTCTCTCCGGTGACATCGCTATCGACCAGCAACTCTGGGACCGATACGCGCGTCTTGAACATCGATGCGCGTTCGCTCTCCGAGTACTGGTCCCAGAGATTGCTGAGCTGCATGGCGACGCGGTGCTGGTAAGCGCTCTTCTTGTCAGCCGCCACTGTGAACGGGCGGAAGAGGGCGTTCCACACCGGGCCGTTGTGCTTGCCGTCGATGTACCGGAACAGAAACTCCATGCGCGTGAGAGCGGCATTCCAGCGACGCAGCTTGCCTTGAGCCTTTTGAATATCGCTCTCAGAATAGTTTCGCGTCAGCTTCGGATCGACCGGGCCGGTCTGCTCCATCGCTCCGATCAGCGTGCCGAGTACGTTCTCGAACGAGCGCTGATCAGCGGCGGTCAACAGCCGGTCCTTCAGCGAGCCAAGGTGATCGAGGTTCTTGACCGCGTCGCGAAGAGCGCGAGCTTCTTCGATGGTGAGCTGCTGGAATGGGGTCTTTCCTGAACGCGCGATCAATGCCGGATCGATCTGCACCATGTGGCCCAGGCCCTTGTCCTCCATCTCCTTTATCCACTCGGCCAGACCGATGCGACGCTGCACCTCCTTCGTGCTGATGTTGCGCACCTCATACTGATCGAGGAGCGCTTCGATCTGCTCGTAGTAATCCGGCGTGATGCGCGTGCGTGCGCTCAGCTTCTGGATCTTTCTGAAGTAGAGCTGCGTGCGCTCCATCTCGATCTGCACCGCGCGCGCTTCCTTGTAGATGTGGAAGTTCACGAGCTGATTGAACTTAGCCTTGTTGGCCGCAGCCATGTCGCCCTTGCGAGCAGCCTCGACCGCAGCCTTCGCCCAGCGACGCTCGGTCTTCAGAGCCCAGTCTGGGTTCTGGAGTTCACGCACGCGCATGCGCTCGATGCGCCGACGCGCGTAGTCCCTGGCCGTGCGGTTGATGGCACGACCGGCACCGGATCCTGCAGCCTCCTGCGTGGCCTGCAGCTCCATGAGGATCCGCTCTTCCTCATTGATGTTGTGCATCGCGAGCTTCGCTGCCGAAGGCATGTCATCCATCGGATCACCGAGTTCGCCACGGACGATCTCATCGACGCGCTGCTTGATGTACTCGCTGCGCTTCGGCAGGGCGACGACGGCGGCGAGCATGTCGCCGCCAGTGTCGAAGGCGCGATAGCCCAGGTGTGCGTTCAGCGCCGAGGCCATTGTGTCTGCATCGATGCCGCGACTGTCGAGCTGCTCAGCGATCAGTTCGATCTGAGCGCGCAGCTCCTTTGGCTTGGCGCTGATGTCGATGCCTCGGCGCGCGAAGAACTCGCGAACCTTCTGGGCCTCGGCCCAGTCGAACGCGGCATCGATGTCTTGCGCGCGATAGCGCGGGCTTACGCCCGAGAGATCGTCGCGCAGTGCGTCTAGGAACTCACCTTCCGTTGGCGCTTCCTCTTCTTGGTAGAACCACCCTTCCGCTTCATCGAGCGTGCGGAGCGCGCGCTGCTTCGCTTCAAGGGAGGCTGTCGTGACTGCATCATCACGTCCAATACCGAGAGGGATAGCTCGTACGTTTCCGGCACCTCCTCCCGAAAAGTAGCGAGAAGCCGCAGGGTCTCTTGTAGGTTCTGCCCCAGTGGGGTTTTTGACATCTGTGGTCTCCTCTGAAAACCAAATAAGAGTGCCGGGTTTGCGACCCTTAATGTTCGATCTTGCGCTGTAGTTGCTTTCACTCACGGCAGTTGGCGCGATATCGGTCGGCGGTGTTTGCGCCGCTATGTCCGGTCGCAAGAGTCTAAAAGTTATATTGACAGAGACGCTCGAATGAGGACGACCAGCCGCCGCCGGGCCGGTGTGAAACCACCCGAAAGTATCCTTCTCGCGTCGAGCTGTGTAGCCGCCTGAATTGATCAGCGACATCATGTACCCATAGAGCTTCTCGTGACTTTCGCTGCCGCCAGTGAACTTGATTGATGGCGGCTTGTTGATGATGATGTAGGCGCGCGTGAGTAGAACCATGCGCGCGAAGAAAGCTCTGCTGGCAGCGAGCTGAGCTGCCGTTGGTTTCTTTTTACTGCCATCCCAATCGCGGTTGCTGAAGCGTCCGCGATAGATCGTAGAGCAAGTTACATTCCCATCGTAATCGAAATCGAACATGAGACGAGCGGGGAACGTCTTCTGATCCTTGTCTAGCTTGAAGTAATAGGCCGGGTCTCCGGTGTCGCGTTGCTTAACGACGCGGACTTCACCGCTATTGTAGAACCAGTCCATCACCTCTTCATCGGTCGCAGCTGCCAGCCTGCGCATCCCCTCGCTAGGCTGGAATGCGCTAGCCGGGCGCGTCTTCGTGCGTCGCTCTATCTCGGCAGACATGATGTCGATCTCGTCATTGACCGCAGCAATGACCCGCTCGATCTGCTCAGTCGTCATGCCAAACGCATTGGTCATCCTGCCTTTCAAGGCAC
>JBIPLL010000755.1:0-3828 GCA_044368425.1 Beijerinckiaceae bacterium | reverse complement strand
CCGTAACCAACAGCACTTCCCAGTCCGTCAGTGAGCCGCACGTCAAGGCTGCAGGTTTTTTGGCTCTCTGCCTTGATTGTGACTTGTAGATTCAGAAGATGATTCAAGGCATCATGATCTTCAACGGCAGCACTCAAAATTTGAAGGGGTTTGTCGGGTTTGGCCTCCTTCTGAAAAGTGCTGGTAGCTCTTCCTGTGCGTAGGTAGCTGGTGACGACTTCTCCCACGTCACCGTCCATTTTTACACTTCCAGAATGAAGTTGGATAGCGCGTGTACACAGGGTCCGAATGGTGTCCAATTGATGGCTCACAAAAAGCACCGTGCGCCCTTGTGAGCTCACCTCCTTCATCTTGCCCAGGCACTTCTTCTGAAACTCGGAATCCCCAACCGCTAGGACCTCGTCAATGACAAGAATCTCAGGCTCTAGATGTGCCGCAACTGCGAATGCGAGCCGGACATACATCCCCGATGAGTACCGCTTCACAGGGGTGTCCAAGAATCTCTCGACTTCAGCGAAGGCCACGATTTCGTCGAACTTGGCTTTGATTTCTTCCTTTCTCATCCCGAGAATCGCACCGTTCAGGAAGATATTCTCGCGGCCTGTCAGCTCGGGGTGGAAGCCCGTCCCGACTTCAAGCAAGGAGGCGATGCGTCCGTTAATGGTGATTTTTCCGGTCGTCGGCTCGGTAATCCGGCTCAGCACTTTGAGCAACGTGCTTTTGCCTGCGCCATTGCGGCCAATGATCCCCACGACCTCTCCTTGTTTGATCTCAAACGAAACATCTTTGAGCGCCCAGTATTCCTCTTCCGTTACTCCGGTGCGCATTCCCTTCTTTTTTGCCTGGAGAAAACGCAGCGGTGCTTTTACGGCACTGACCAGAGTGTCACTAAACTTGCGATATTGGACACCGCCGGATTGATGGCTCAGGGTGTAGCGCTTGCCGATGTTTTCAGCTCTGAGGATGATGTCGGACATTGAGGAGGAGCGGGAGAGGCGCAGAAGCTACACAGGAAAGCGAGAGATCAAGGTATCAAACAGGGGACGATGCGAGGGATGCGTGAAAGATATCTTCGAAAACTTGGTCGAGGGTCTTGGTAATGTCCCAGGTAGGGTAGTGGGCCTTCATTTTGGAGAGGTCGCTGATGTAGCAGATGTGGTCGCCCTCGCGGTTTTTGTCCACGTATTCCCAGCGCATGGCTTTGCCGGAAAGAGCGGCGATTTTTTCGAAGGCTTCGAGGATGGAGACGCTGTTGGCGCGGCCACCGCCGATGTTGTAAACCTCGCCGCAGCGGGGATTTTCAAAGAAGGCGTGCATGAAGCGAACAACATCGAGGCTGTGGATGTTATCGCGAACTTGCTTGCCCTTGTAGCCGAAGACGTTGTATTGGCGCTCGGCTAGGTTGCACTTGATGAGGTAGCTCAGAAAGCCATGGAGCTCGACGCCGCTGTGATTCGGACCGGTGAGGCAGCCTCCGCGGAGGGCGCAGGACTTAAGACCGAAGTAGCGGCCGTATTCCTGAACCATGACATCGGCAGCGACTTTGGAGGCTCCGAAGAGGCTGTGCTTGCTCTGGTCGATGGAGAAGTCCTCCGTGATGCCGTTGGTGAAGATGGGATCGGCGTAATCCCAGCGGCTGGGGAGTTCCTGAAGGGCGATGGTGTTGGGGCGATCGCCATAGACCTTGTTGGTGCTCATGTGGATGAACACGGCGTCGGGGACATGGAGGCGGGTGGCTTCAAGCAGGTTGAGAGTGCCAACGGCATTGGTATCGAAGTCGTCGAAGGGACGGGAGGCAGCGAGATCGTGGCTGGGCTGCGCAGCGGTGTGGACGATTTGATCTGGCTTGAGTGAGGCGAGGCAAGAAAGCACGGCTTGTCGGTCCCGGATGTCGAGCTCGTGATGGTGAAAGCCGGGGTGTTTGGCCTTGAGCCGCTCCTGGTTCCATCGGGTATCACCCTGAGGACCGAAAAAGTCGGCACGCATGTTGTTATCAACGCCGTGGACTTCCCAGCCGAGAGCGGAGAAGTAGTCGACGACTTCAGAGCCGATGAGGCCGGAGGAACCGGTGACGAGGAGTTTCATGAAGGGTGAGAGAGGAAAGGCTGAATCGTGTTTGGACTGTTGGCGGCTTTGTGGCAGGAAGTAGGGATGAGCGCTGAACCGGCTGACCTTCCAATGACAAAACTAAATGCCGAGAATCTACGGGTTTACGTCATTCACTACACAAGACTGTCGGACCGAAGGACACACATGGAGAAAGTGGTGAGTGAATCTGGATTGGACTGCTATCCGTTGCGGTGGGTGATTGAACATGACCGGGAGGAGATCGAGTCACGACATGCGAGCGGTGAATTCGGAGATCCCGTGGCTTTTGGTGCTTCTTTTGTTTCGGTGATTTTGAAACATTTGGAGGTGTTCCATCGGGTGGCTGAGAGCACTGTGCCTTTTCATCTCATTTTGGAAGATGATGTGTTCATCACCGAAGATTGGAAAGAGAAGCTGGGGCGAATGCTCAGGACGATGCCAGAGGACTGGGAAATCCTATTTGTGGGAGACGGGTGTGATCTTCATGTTCCATTCTGGCGGAGGTTCTTGGCTGGACGGAGCTTCCGGGATGGAGGTGTCTTTTTTCGGGGTTGGGATAAGACTTGGTGGGGTGGCGGTGGGATTTCGCGTTGTGGTGCTGGGTATCTGATCCGGCCCGAGTCCGCGCGGCGTTTTCTGACTTCAGCTCACTCGAAGCCCCCTTTTTCTGTGCCGATCGACTGGCTCATGAACCGAGTCGGGGCAGAACTAAAAATGCGCTCGTATTGGGCGGAGCCTCCTTTGGTCACGCAGGGGGCGTTTGAAAGCTGGACGAAGGATCGAAATTTGAATCCCAAGCTCTGACGGGGTTGGATGCTAGTATTTCCAGAGATAGACGAGGTGTTTGAAGACTTCGTTCTGGAAATGGAGAAGGCCGTGCTCATTGTGCCACCAGTTTTCAGGGATGTAGTCTCCGGTGAGAGCTGAGGTGGTGTGGGCCTGGGCACCGATGGGCTGGAGTTGGCGATTGAAGATCCAATGGGCGCGCCGGGTGTGAAACATGTCGGTCGGGACGATGATGTTTCGGGCCTGATGCTCCTGCACCCAGAGGGTTGCGACTTGGGCTTCATCCCAGGTGCTGGTGACTGGCTTTCCGATGATGAGGATGGCTGCCTCCGGCACGCCACGGGCGATGAGGGTGCGGCGGGTGAGGTCCGGGGATTCGGGCGTGAGACCCAGAAGATCGGTGGTGCGCGGCCTCTGGTAGGGAATGAGGATGAGAGGGGCGACTCCGGCGTGGTAGAGCTGTGCGGCTTTGTCAGGCCGAAACTGCTCGCCCCCGCCCAACAAGAAGATGGCATCTGCTTTTTCAGGGATCTGATCGATGATCCAAACCTTGGCGATTGAGGTGAGGATCTGGGCCCGACCGAACCAAGCCGCGACGAGGAAGAGCAAGAGGAGGGCTGCACCCCAAAGCAGGTGGCGAAGTCGTTTCAACGGAGAGAGATTTCCACGCTGGAGGGAAGGGTTTCCTCGGGGAGGCGGATGAGTCTAGCCTCACCGAATGATTTGGCCGGTGCGGTTTTGGCTTTGCATGAGAGCTTTGTGGAAAGGAATGAGGGCTCGCATCCGGCTTAAGATTTCGGTTTCGTGAATCCGTTCCGTTTTCTGCACGGGGCGCGACGACTTGCGGATGAAGGGAGCGGATCGGAACGGTTTGGCAGAGTGCGATCCAAGAAGAGGTGATCAAGTGAACCGCCGGGCTGCTTTGGCGGCGAGGGCTTTGAGTGGAGTGGAGAG
>JBIPLL010000663.1:0-3830 GCA_044368425.1 Beijerinckiaceae bacterium | reverse complement strand
GTGGGCATTCCTGATCATCGCTCTTCCAATCATTGGCATGGCCCTTTATCTGCTCCGCTGCTTGTTCAAGGCTGACTACTCTTTCCTCAAATTCATCATGGGTCCACCCGCCAGAGTCCGCAAAG
The DNA here is from genome assembly GCA_044368425.1 of Beijerinckiaceae bacterium. Taxonomy (GTDB): domain Bacteria; phylum Pseudomonadota; class Alphaproteobacteria; order Rhizobiales; family Beijerinckiaceae; genus JBIPLL01. The sequence continues at coordinate 3,705 of JBIPLL010000663.1, read as the reverse complement.
GACAGCCCAATTAGTCTCCCCTTTTTTCGTTTTCCCGCCAGATCTTTTCCCCCATGACGCCTCCTCCCAAAAAAGGGTTCGACCTGATTGCCGTTACCTCCCACGCTCTGCAATACGTGCGCCACTTTCGGCTCATGCTGGCCATGGGTTGCCTGGGCATTTTGGCCGGCCTCGTTTATTACATCTATAGCACGCCTCTCTATCAAGCGAGATCCCTCGTTTACGTTCGGGGGTTCGGCAGCCCGCTGCGCATGGCTGAGGTGCCGGAAACCGTTCAAGCGGGAGGCCTCAACCGTCACATCATCAAAGAGTTTTCCTCCCGCCGAAATGTCATCGAAACCGCGAAAAGGATGGGCATCGTCGGCCCGAATGCCAAATGGGAGGATGTCGTCTATCAGATTCCCTCCGTGAGCAGTGACATCATTGATAGCGCCCACATTGAGGTATCCGTGCTCGCCCGGAAACCGGAAGTGGTTCGGGGATTCGCCGAGCAACTCGTCGTCGAGTTTCAAAAACAACAAGAACTGTCATGGGCGCAGTACCGCGAGGAGGCCCTCGATCGTTACGCCCGTGAAGTCCAAGCCCTTGAGGCCAAAGCCAACAACGGACTCAAACAACTTGCCGCTTTTGAGCGAGACGGAAAAATGACCGAGTCCAGCATTGAGCAGTCGCGGCTCAACGAGTTGCCCAAGGATCTGGTGGTCACCCGCGAAGTCTTAATGCGTATGGACGCGGTCAAGGTTAGACTCGATGCCCTGCCCACGGGCTCGTTCGGCGTTGCCGGACTCCCCCGCGTGCTGGAGGAACTCTCCCTGCTCTCTTCTTTCGAGAAAGAGCGTGATGTCAAAGTTGGCGACATGATCAGGAGGCCCCCCGGCGGCGGCAGTTCCCCCGTCCAGACAGCCCCCCCATCCAAACTCACGACCGAAGTCATCGTGCAACCCGGCATGGTGGACACCCTCTATATTTGGCAAAAGCTTGAAAAGGAGCGCCGCATCCTTGAAGACAAACTGACCGAAGCCGCAAAACAATACCTTCCCGGCCACCAAGTGGTGAAAGATCTGAACGAACAACTGGAAACCAATGAACGCTCCCTGCGAGCGGAGTTGGTGGTCGTCCGGCAGCGTTTTGATCTCGAGCATGAGCACTACCGCAGCAAGCTAGCCCTCTTAGAGAAGCGCTTGCCGGATTACCACAAGGTCAACGAGGAGCTCAGTCAAACCTCCCAGACCTACTCCGACATCGAAAAGGAAAAAGCCCTCTGGGACAAGGCTCGTGATCTCATCGCCGAGAAACTCGCGGTTATATCCTTTTCCCAGGACCGCAACTGGGTGGAGATGCGCTTCAAGGGCCACACAGCGATGAGAGACGAAATCCCCGTTTCCCCCAATAAGATGCGTCTCGTGATGCTCTCTCTGCTCTTGGCTGTAGGGGGAGCTATCGGTGTCCCTACCCTTGTCAACCTGACCAACAGTTCTGCCTCCACCCTGGTGCAGTTGGAGGAGGTGACGGGCATCAAAGGCATTGGCATCGTCCCCCGCACAACCAAGAAGATCCTTGAGGACGTTTGCCGTTCCCCCGCGGTGGGTTCCAAGGTTCCCAGCTACCTCTTGGAGAGCTTCCGCCTCATCCGAAGCCACATTATTCTGTATCCGGGGAAGCAAGGCCGCTCACAGACCGTCATGTGCACGAGTTCTCGCCCATCTGAAGGCAAGACAAGTCAGGCCGCTAACCTGGCCTGGGCCTTCCAGTCCATGGGTGCTCGCACGATTCTCATCGATTGCGACCTTCGTCGCGGACGGGTACATGGCATCACCAATGTTTCCAATGAGTTAGGCATGAGCCATCTACTCCAAGGCCACTGCACCCTTGAGGATTGCATTCAAAAAACACCCTTGCCACTTCTGGACGTCATCCCGCGAGGTCCCATCACAATCGGCAACACGGACCTGCTCGCTCAGCCTGTGTTTGCCGATCTGATGAAGGCACTACGGAGCGAATATGACCAAATCATCATTGACACCCCTCCCGTTCTCGGGTTGAGCGAGACCTCAAGTCTGCAAAACCAAGTCGATGGCGTGATCTTTGTGGTGGATGCCGTCACCATCTTGCGCAAAGCAGGTGCCCATATGTTTGGCCTCGTTCTCAATGACCTGGACTTGGCTAAGGTCAGCAATTACTACAACTTCTACTACTACTCCAGCTCGTACTACGAGGATTTTGAAACCCCGCCGGATGAGCCTCCCGCCATCGAAACAAGGGGCAGACTCCCGGTCATTGGCTGATCCACTCAAAGTTTCGATCTTCCCCTCGGGAGCCTCATCGACCGCGCCTCAGTCCCAGTGCCCCCTTTTCCAGTCAATCTTGAGCCCCCAAGCCCTCATGAAGCGACTCCTTCACAGAGAAACTTGTTTCTGAGAATGAAGGAATGCATGGCAGATAGATCTGCGATCAATCACTCTTGAGGTCAGCTCTGGAACCCTCATTTTACCACGCATGACTTTCATGGATCCCTGCAGCGCCATCCATGTTCAGTTCAAAAGCGGCGTCCGAATCCATCGTTCTGTTTCCCAAGTTTTCACCGACCTTTTTGGGTCTCGTCTGTCCTTGAATCGAGCAATGGCCTGCCCCCTGATGAACAGCTACCCAGCCTCTCTCATTTCAGGGTAACTCCAAACTTCCTTCCGCCGCCACGGCCCGGTGCTGGGACCGGCGCTCGGACTCCGTCCAGCAAGCCTTGATGCGCCATTGCCGACTCGCAAAGACCTGATCCAACCTCAACCACGCGTCGCCGAACGAAAGCGGGTTGCGCGTCTCTCCCGGGAAAGTGAACCCAAAGCCCACGCCCGCATCCCGATGCGCATCACCCACCTGTTGCAGAAGCAAATGATGAATCCGCCCTAAATGCGATGCGTTAAAATCACCCGCTACCCAATACGGAAGTGCTTCGGCCTCCAACCGCTTGGCTAGATTTTCCGCAATCGCTAAGTGCCGAAGCCAGAACGCACCGACCTCCTTCCTCCGCCGCCGCCACCAATCGACAGGCACCGGAAACCCGTACAAGAAGGCTCCGCCTCGCATCGACAGCAATGTCTCCCTGGGAGATGGCAAGTGGACGGTATAAATCGCCACTGAACGCCCTTGCCAGTCGATTTCGAATCGCGCCGCATAGGGTGCCTTACCTCCGGCGTCCGAATAGACCAACGATTCCACTTGAGTGATCGGGAAGCGGCTAATCAATGTAAACTCACCTTGAGTCATTCCATGGCGGAACTCGGCATACCCCGGATCCTTTAGGTAGCTCTCGGCTCTCGCTGACGACTCCTGAAAAAGCATCACATCCGGCTCCACGAGATTCTTGAACGGTCTGAGGCTTTGGCCTCTGTTCTGCCCTCGGTTGTTGGTTAGAATCACCAGCGACTTCCCGGCCCGGTCTTCGGCGGCACTCATGGGCTGTGATTTTCTTAACTGCCACCCCGAACCCATCCCAAATACCAACAGGCCGACAAAGCCAAGGGGCAGCGCCTCCCGCCAGCGGAATACCAGCAACACAGGCCAGATCAGCACACCCGGCAGCCACCACAACGTCTGGGGGAGAAACAAGAGGAACGCAGTCAGCGGATTAGCCTCCCCCACCCACCGGAAGGCCGCCAGCATCACCAAAAGCGCAGCTAGCCACATGCAATAAGACAACAACATGATCCG
>JBIPLL010000722.1:0-3833 GCA_044368425.1 Beijerinckiaceae bacterium | reverse complement strand
CGAAGAAGCTATTAAATGGTTATGGACTGATGAGAATGCTTACAAACCGCAATTATTGCAAGTTATGATAGCACCTCATACCAATACCTATCCCAAAATTGCTTTTGGAAGACCTATTACCGAAATGGAGCCATTAGCACAACCCATTGCGATGGAATCTACTTAAATTTTATTATAAATACGTTTTAAAAATAGCATGTTACGAAACATTATAGACGCTTCGCTTTTAAATAGTTTAAAAGATATAGCCAAGAAGAAAGTAACACAAGTAATTGTTGCAGGCGAAAATTACATACCCGTTACAGGAAAAGTATTGGATGAAGCAGATATTTTGATGGGAGTGGATGCCGCTTTAGACGGTTGGCTTACAGCCGGTCGGTTTGCTGATGAATTTGAAAGAGAAATAGCCAGATACCTTGGTTCCAGATTTTCTTTGCTGGTAAATTCAGGATCCTCAGCCAATTTACTTGCTTTTTATACACTTACCTCTCCTAAATTGGGTGAAAGAGCCATACAACCCGGAGACGAAATTATTACTGTAGCTGCAGGGTTTCCTACAACCATCAATCCAATGATTCAATTTGGATGTATTCCCGTTTTATTAGACATCGATATACCTTCTTATAATATACAGGCAGAAGAAATTGAAGCCGCCATTACTCCTAAAACCAAAGCCATTATGATTGCCCATACATTGGGTAATCCATTTAATTTAGATATAGTTGTGGCAATTGCTAAAAAATATAATCTTTGGCTGATTGAAGATGATTGTGATTCACTAGGTGCTACTTATCGAGATAAAAAAACGGGAACTTTTGGAGATTTAGCTACCCTCTCATTTTATCCTGCTCATCATATCACCATGGGGGAGGGCGGTGCCGTTTTGATTAATAATGCCAGCTTAAAAAAAATCTCAGAAAGCTTCAGAGATTGGGGCCGTGATTGTTGGTGTGCCCCCGGAAAAGACAATACCTGCGGTGAGCGATTTTGCCAAAAGCTAGGTGATTTACCGGAAGGCTACGACCATAAATATACCTACTCGCATATCGGCTTCAATTTAAAGGCAACTGATATGCAGGCAGCAATCGGGTTAAGTCAATTGAATAAGGCAGAACAATTTATTGCTAAAAGACGGGAAAATCATCAATTATTGTATTCACTTTTCAAACCATTTGAAGAATATTTTATTTTACCAGAAGCCACTATTCATTCTAATCCAAGTTGGTTTGGTTTTTTATTAACCATACGGGATGGTTCAACACTCAATCGAAATCATTTAGTGGAATACTTGGAGTTAAAAAAAATTGGAACTCGGCTATTATTCGGAGGAAATCTTACAAAGCAACCCGCGTACAAAAATACTTCCTATCGAATACATACTACGCTTACTAATACCGACAAGGTGATGAATGATTCTTTCTGGTTAGGGGTTTGGCCTGGTTTAGAGGAGCGGCACTTTGTTTACATTGTAACAGTGATTGCAGAATATATAAAACTTCAACTTGCAGCGAAGTAAATTTTTTTAGATTCTGTTAAAAGGGGGAATCGGAAATCAATTGCTGCTCCTAATAACCTTAATTTGAATACAATGTATTTTATTACAAGATCCATTTAGGTATTTTATGTTCCGAAAATGGAATACTTTATCTATCAGTAGTACTTGGTTAATGATGGTCTCAAGAATAATGTTAGCTATCATTTTTGTATTAAACAGTAAAGTAGTACCAATCAGTTTACCAATAATGCAAATAGTTTAAGTTTTATTTATTTCGTGTCTTCTAATGATTGCCAAGTAATGGTTCAATTTTTATTTCCTAAATCTGATTTCTTTAATGCCCTATCGATTCTTATAGTAAGTGGGCCTTTTACTTGTATGCTATTACCATTGCTTTTAAAGGAAACTAATTGATTTTTTCAGATGAAAATTCTACTCTGCATTGGCATGCGACCAGAGTCAATTAAGATGGCACCTTTAATTGTGCGACTAAAAAAGCATGCTTATTTTACGATAAAAGTTTGTAATACCGGGCAACACGAACATTTTGTCACCCCTCTTTTTTCATTTATTTGGCATACAACCTGATTGCATAAATTTTGTTTGCTAATCTCTCATTTTCAAAAAATGTTAAACTCCTTTTAGTTGGTGGGATTTGTATTAAAATAGCTGACATTTTTTGATAAGTGTAAGTATATTATTTTCAATTGTATTATAAATGAATTCAGCTATCATTGTTGAATACTCTACATAAGTTAACTGTAATTATTTTAAAATTTTCAATGCCAGCACATAAAGAGATACTTGTTTTTTCATATTATACGAATGTTCCTGGTGTATGCCAGGCAGAGTGGGTAGATGACAGGATATTTGCTTTTATAGAAAAAGGTTATTCCATTTCTTTAGTAAGTTGTACTTATTGTCATACACATACATCTTCAAAAATTAAGCATTATAAAACTCCCGCTTTAAGTCCTCATGGAGCTGCATATGAATATACTGAGATTCGTGATAAAAAAATACCGGTTATTAAGAGTATCAGTTATTATTATACCCGCACAATGTATACTTTAAATAAATTTCTGCATTTGCTTTATTTGCGTTCTGGAGAAGGTAGGTGGTCATGGTTTATTTCAGCTTTTTTTTCTTCCTTGTTGTTCGTAAGGAAAAAAAATAATTTAGATTTTATATATAGTACGGGAGGTCCTCCAAGTGCCCACTTAGCTGCCCTTGTTATAGGAAAAATCTACGGTAAAAAAGTAATTGCTGAATTTGAGGATCCACTTAGTGGAGATAATATTGGGAGAAATAAGTTATCTGCACTGGGTTTAAGATTTTTTGAAAAACTGATAGTTAGATTTTCAACGATTATAGTCTATTGCACTAGAAATGCTATGGAATATGCTCGAAAACAGAATCCGACATATCAAAATAAAATTCATTTTTTTTACCCCGGAGCTAATCCTGTAAATAGTTTTGGTTCAAGTGAAGCTGCATCACAAAAACTTGGATTGGTTAAATGGATTAATATTAGCTATCTAGGCTCATTATACCAAACCAGAAATCTGGATACCCTTATGGAGGCATTAGGGCAGTTACTTGCAGAAGGAAGGAATCCTAATGTAGAAGTAAATGTGTATGGGGTAATGAATGCTGATATTCGCACTAGAATCGAGCAATTTCCTTATCAAGGGTATATTAAATTACATGGACATGTGACTAGAGAAGTTGCACTACAAAAAGCAATGCTAGCAGATGTTTTGTTGTTAGTACAGCATACAGATATGCGAAGTAAAACAACCATACCATTTAAGTTGTATGATTATTTACATTCGGGCAATTTAATCTTTGGATTAATTTTTAGAAATAACGAAATTGAAGAGTTACTTACTTCACATGGACATTTAGTTTGTCAGGCTGATGATATTCAGTCAATAAAAGAGACTTTATTGTTACTATCTGAATCAATTAAAGTTGCAAAAAATAATATAAGGAGGAGTGATTTAATTCCGAGTACGGCTGTTGAGAACATGCTACAATTATTAAAGGAAAGCTAATCTTTATCAATTAGTATTTACTATTTTTTTGGTTACACATACACTTTATAGTTGAGTAAGATTTTGTCATTATTTCCTAAATCAATTTTAATTAGTACTAAAGGATTTTATCAAACCTGTATGATAAAATCTAATTTATTGTTTTATCAAGTCTTTTCAAAAAGAACTGATAATCTATTATTAGCTAAAGCTAAATTGGCGGTAAGGAATTTTCAATGGAAAAATAACAGACCTATAAAAGTAGTTGGGGTATTTTCTGTTAATAATTGGGAATCTGTTTT
>JBIPLL010000344.1:0-3835 GCA_044368425.1 Beijerinckiaceae bacterium | reverse complement strand
CCTTGCCGAGCGTCTCCTTGACCACGGCATTCGTGGTCAGATGCCCGCCGACAAACGCCTTTGGACGGACATCAAGCGCCTGGAATTCCTGAGCGAGCTTGATGCACATGACATCCCACCCGCAATTATAGACGATGTCCACGTCCCCAGCCCGCTTGAGCTTGAGCACGGTCGGACGCAGGTCCTGCGTGCGCATCGGCAGGACGTCCTCGAGGACGACCTTGATGCCGTTCTTCTCGGCCGTTTCCTTGATGCCCGCAGCCATCTCCAGATAGACCGGATCGTCGAAGGTGATGATGGCTAGCGTCTGCGGCTTGGGGGTCTGGGCTGCCAGATGCTCGATGGCGAGCTTGCCATACTCTTTGCCCTGGCCGACCAGCGTGAAGGTCGTGTGACCGCCGACCTCCTCGTCGACACGCTGCGAGGCGGCGCCGGCCTGGATCGTCACGCGCCCGTGACGGCGGGCAATGGCGCCCTGCGCCAGAACAGTGTCGGTGCCATAGGCACCCACGATCAGGTCGACCTTGTCGGACGAGATCAGTCGCTCCGTCAGCTGCGCGGTGCGCGCGGCGCTGTTCTCATCGTCATAGATCGTCCAGCGGACGTCCATGTCGCGGTTGCCGACCTTGATCTTGCCGCCGACAACCTCGCTCCAGAACTCGTAGGCGTCCTTGTAGATCTTGGCGACGCGCTCATAGGGGCCGGTCAGCGGCAGCGACGTCCCCAGATGCAGCGTCTGGGTCTGCGCGATGGCCGGAGCTGCAACGGCCCCTGTCATGGCGCCTGCGGCCAGTCCCGCCGCGCCCTTCAGGACGGATCGGCGGCTCGGATTGAAGCGTTCCGTTTTGCTGGTCATGACTTCCTCCTTGGTTTCCTCTGCCTGCCGCCCGTTGCGCCGGGTCTTGAGGCTCAATTCAAACAAACGTTCGAACAAACTGCAAGCCGCTTGGCGGCTTGCCGCAACATCATGCCGTTTCGATCACGGCGACATCCGTGCCGACGGCAACGATTTGTCCCGGCTCGGCCATCACCTGCGCGAGCGTACCGGCAGCCGGGGCGGTCAGCTCGTAGTTCGCCTTGTCCGCCTCGATCGTCGCGATCACCTGGTCGGCCGCAACGGTATCGCCAACCCCGCAGAGCCACTCGGCGAGCGTGACCTCCTCGATCGTCAGCCCAAGCTTCGGGATCTTCACGCGCAGCTTCATCGCAACCTCATCTGCCCTGGTAAACCGGCGTGCGTTTTTCGAGGAACGCGCGCATGCCTTCCTTCTGGTCCTCACTGGCAAACAGCAGGAGAAACTCCCGCAATTCGAATCCACCAGCGCCGAGGTCGCCTCGACGAGCTCGGACTTCGGGACGCAGCGATTGGCGAGATGGAGCGCCACGGCCTCTTCGCCAGGAATGAGCGGGCCAAGCATCAGGATTTCCTTGGCCTTGAGGCGGCCGACCCAGCGCGTCAGCCGCACGGCCGCTCCAGCGCCGGGAATCACGCCAATATTGATCTCGGCAAGGCCGAACCTCGCTTCCGGCGTGCAGATCACGAAGTCGCAGGCGAGCGACATTTCCGTACCACCACCCATCGCCCAGCCGTGAACGGCGGCGATGACAGGCTTCGGAGATTGCTCGATGGCACGGAACAGGTCGAGCCAGTCGCGGTTGTATTCAGCCATCTCCTGCGGCCCGAACGGCTGGATCTCGCCGATATCAGCACCGGCGGTGAAGGCCTTCTCCCCCGCGCCAACGATCACGACAGCCCGGACCGCCCGATCCGCGGATGCTTCCCGCAGGGCCTCGCGCAGCGCCCGGACCGTGGCACGGTTCATGGCATTGTGCATGCGCGGCCGGTTGATCGTGAGCCACAGGCCCGCACCACGCCGCTGCGTGAGGACGAGCGGTTCGCTCATGGTCCCCTCCCCGCCATCATGTCGCGAATAGAGGCCGCAATGCGGGCGGCATCCGGGAGATAGGCCTTCTCTAGCCCCGGCGCGAAGGGACTCGGCGCGAAGGGCGGCGTGACACGGCGCGGCGGGGCGGCCAGCGGGAGCCCGTCTTCCGCGATGCGCGCGACGATCTCTGCTCCGATGCCGAAGGGGCCATGCCCTTCATGCACGATGCACAATCGTCCGGTGCGGGCGACTGAGGCACGGATCGCATCGAAATCGAGTGGAGCCACGCTACGCCCGTCCAGCACCTCCGCCTCGATGCCCTCGCCGGCCAGCAGCTCGCCCGCCGCAAGCGCGTGCACGACCATGTTGCCGAACGCAACGACGGTAGCGTCGCGGCCAGGACGCCGCGTATCGGCAAGGCCGAGCGGGATCAGTTCGTCGATGCCTTCGTCAGGGACTTCACCACTCGCGCCGATCAGCTTCTTGCTGAGCAGGCAAAGGACCGGGTTGTCGTCGCGGATGGCGCTTTTCATCAGGCCAAGCACATCGCGCGGGGTCGCCGGCATCACGACCTTAAGTCCGGGCACATGCGCGAACCAGGCGGCGAGGCTCTGCGAATGCTGCGGACCGGCATTCACGCCACCGCCACCGAATGTGTAGAGCACCATCGGCACGCTGACCTGACCGCCGAGCATGTAGCGCAGCTTCGCCGCCTGATTGACGAGCGGCTCGACGCAGCAGGTCAGAAAGTCCTCAAAGCCGATTTCGACCACCGGCCGCAGGCCCGTCATGGCTGCACCAACGGCGGCGGAAACGAAGCCGTTCTCGGCAATCGGCGTATCCCGGACCCGCGAGGCGCCGAACATGGCCTGCAGTCCGCGCGTCTGGGCAAAGATGCCCCCGCTCGCGCCCACATCCTCGCCGATGAGGATGACCCGCTCGTCGCGCGCCATTTCCTCGCGCAGCGCGCGGGTCACGGCCTGATAGTACTTCCCGCGCGCCATGGTCTACTCCGCAAACACGTCTTCGAGAATAGCCGACAGCGGCGGATGCGGCCGGGCGAGCGCCCAGTCCACGGCGGCGGAAATGCGCGCCTGCGCCTCCTCACGCGCAGCGGCCAGCCTTTCGGGCGAGAGGCCGGGAATGAGCGCGGCCTGCTTTTCAAGCCGCACGATGGGGTCGAAGCTGCGTCCGCTCTCGAGTTCCTGCTTGGACTTGTAGATCTGCGGATCGCCTTCGTAATGGCCATGCCATCTATAGGTCTTGGCCTCGATCAGGGTTGGCCCCAGGCCGGCGCGGGCGCGTGCGGCTGCCTCGCGGACTGCGACGAAGACAGACAGCGCGTCCTCGCCATCGATGGTGATGCCGGGAAAGCCATAGGCAGCGGCCCGGTCTGCAATCCGCTCGATGGAGACATGGACGGAATAGGGCGACAGCTCCGCATAGCGGTTCGCCTCGCAGAAGAAGATGATCGGCAGGCGCCAGATCGCCGCCATATTCATCGCCTCATGCGCGATGCCGGTGCCGGAAGCGCCCTCGCCGAAGAAGGCAACGACGCAGTGCGGCAGGCCGCGCACCTGCAGCGACAGGGCGGCGCCGACACCAAGCCCGAGCGACTGGCCGACGATTCCGTTGGCGCCGAGCACGCCGACCGACACATCGGCGATATGCATGGAGCCGCTGCGGCCCTTCCCCGTTCCGTCTGCGCGCGCAAACAGTTCGGCCATCATCCGACCGGGATCGGCACCCTTGGCGAGGCAATGGCCATGGCCACGATGCGTGCTGGTAATGAGGTCCTCGGCTTCGAGGGCCGCGCAAGCGCCCGCCGCACAGGCCTCCTGGCCCAGCGACACATGGATGAAGCCCGGCAGATCGCCCGCCTTGTATCGCTCTGACGCCACCGTCTCGAAGGCGCGGATCTCGCACATCAGGCGGTAAAGACGTTCGGC
>JBIPLL010000574.1:0-3839 GCA_044368425.1 Beijerinckiaceae bacterium | reverse complement strand
GCCGGCGATGTATCTGGTGGGAGGTGCGTGTTGCCTTTTGAATCGGCGCTGCCAGAGGCTGGGAGACATCGCCGCTGGGACCGTGGTTGTTCGGATTGCCCGGATCAAACAGCCTGACGTGGAAAATGTATTGGGTGGGAAATACAATTCGTTCCGGCAGTTCCCGCATCTTGAGGCGCGATTGAGGCAAAAAGTTTCGGCTGAAGAAGCGCAGCTCGCGCTGGCCACCTTGGTGAGACGTCCCGACCTAGAGCAGGGAGCAGCCAATCAGCTCTTCAGTCAGCTCGCTGAGATTTTCCGAGAGAAGGTGAAGTTTCCTGAGGAAACGGTGTTTGGACTGACAGACGAGCAATACGTTCGTAATGTGGTGGAAAGCCTCTATCGGAAACGGTGAGTCGTTAGTAGCCTTGCTGCGGCATTCCGACGGGACTGAGCCAATTCCGAAAACACCTCGAAGGAATGGTGCCTGATTGATGGTGAGGTAGTAATCGTTTGTCCGTGGTGGCCGCGTTCTAGTAGGTGAGCAGTCTGCGCCTCCACCTTGGCAAAGCTTGTATACCTTCTCTAGCTTTCCAGGCAGCGGGCGCGGTCTTGTGCAGCGGTAGTCATGGAGATGATTTAACGTCTCCACCCGCCACATTTAAGCTCGCGGTTCGTGCTACCTGTTCAGTGGGTTTTGTGCGTTGGGTTCCTGTTTCCATTGTGCATTCCTGTCGGTGTTTCACTCGACTGCAGAGAATTCCAGGAATATCGCGATATAGAACATTCCTTTCGCCTTGCGACAACTGCTTCCTGGGCGTTCTCCGTACACCACATACTTTCTTGCCCTCTTCAACAGTTCAAGTTAAGTGCCAAGGGCGCAGTGTAAAGGCAACGTCAGCAAGTTAAATAAGGGCCTCAAGCAATTCTCACAAAGATCCAAACTTCTTCACTTTTTCATGCACCAGATCCTTGTCGCTTTTCTCAAGTGGGTCGGAAAGAAATGCCTCGTTTTGCTTTGCATCGTGGGGGTCCTCCTGATTGGATATTGGGTCAAAAGCGAATGGTCGGGCCTTTCACACAAAATAGACGCCTTTGCATCGGCAGATAGTAAGATCAATCAGCGGAAAAATGAATTGGCAGATTTGAATCAGAAGATGGAGAGCCTCGCGCAGGAGGCACGAGGAAGACTGGCAAAGTTCAAATCTCTGGATGATGCCGCAGATGCGGCGGAGGCAAAAGCTGAAGATCTCAGGAAGAAGTATCAAAATCTGAAAAACGTGACCTGGTTTTTTGAATGGCCCATGTGGTCGGACAGAGCGAAGAAGGAATGGGAAGCTCAACAGGCCTATGAACTGGCTCGTACAGGCGCTGATGTTGCGCGGAAAGCAGCAGATCATTTCAGTAAGAATCAGGAAAGCTCTCCGGAGGCCAAGCTACAGAAGCAAATCAATGACAAAGATGGCGAGCTCACTCGGGCGATGCGTGATAAGGAGCTTCTGCAGGATGAAAACACCACGTTGCTACAGCGCTTGTTCTTTTGCGCGCGAGATGTGTTGCCTACTGCGAGTTGGATTCTCGTCGGAATCATAGTCACCCCAGTCGCGCTGAAGTTCTTTTTATATTGGGTCGTTGCTCCCTTCGTGGGCAGGGTGCCGCCAGTTATCATCCTACCCAATTCGAGCGCTCCCGAGATTCCTTTCCCGATCAAATCTGGAGTGTCAGTGCCAGTGGCTATACTCCCAGGACAGGAACTTCTGGTTCACCCGGATTTCCTCCAGAGTTCCAGCAATCCTGCGCAGAAGCGCACACAATTTTTTCTCAATCCCACTTTGCCGTTTACCAGCATAGCTTCGAGGTTGTACCTGCTGACTCGTATTAGACCAGAGGGGGAGGTGCCAACCAATGTCGTTCTTTCCGCGCAGCATGATCCCCTCGGCGAGATGGGAATGATCGAATTGCCCGAGGGAGCAACCATGGTCATTCAGCCTCGTTCGCTCGCTGGCGTCCTCAAGCCAGTCAAAGGCCTCACTCATATCAGCCGCCACTGGCGTCTGAGAAATCTTCACAGTTGGCTGACACTACAGCTTCGTTTTCTCGTCTTTCACGGACCCTGTAAGCTCATCCTCAAAGGCTGTCGCGGTGTTCGCGCCGAATCTCCCGAAGTGGATAATCCACGGCTTATCAATCAATCTGCCACTCTCGGATTTAGTGCCAATTTCGATTATTCAAACACCCGTTGCGAGACATTCATATCCTATCTCCGGGGCAAAGAGGATCTATTCAATGATCTCTTTGCCGGTGGCCCTGGGATTTATGTGTACGAAGAAATGCCGGATGTACGATACAAAGGTGGTCTCACCGGTCGCGGTCTCGAGGGCTTTCTGGACAGCACCCTCAAAGTGTTTGGTATTTGATTTCATGGAGCCGTTCCATGGGGGCTGTTTATTAGAGGACCTTACTCGGACTAATCGGAGGCAATGACGCTCGATTTAGCGCGGCGCAGCTCCAAGGCGGTGAAGTACATCCAGGACCAGACTACCAGAAAGCCCAATCGCTGAAACAAGCCATGATAGGCGCTCGAATGGCCCGCCCAAAAAAGGGCGGCCATGATAGGCGCAAGCACGAAGCTGATTACCGCATGACGTTTCCAAGCAGGGCGCGAAATGAGTGCCGAACTGCACAGCACGATGCCCCCAATGAGCCCCAGTATTGAAACTCGAATCATATCGAAATGTGCATTCGAGTAAGCCTTGTCCCAGCCTGCCCGATCAGCTTGATCTACTTTAGCTTTAGGATTGAGATAGTCTGTCCACTCCCATTTCATCTCGTGATTAGCAAGCCTAGCTGTCGGGTAGTAAGCCACAAATATCATGCAAACAGCGGACGTAACGAAACACATGCCACCGAGAGTCATCCTTGTGTTCTGACCTTGAAGTGTGAGGAAAAAATAAGCGAACACAAACATGACAATCCCAAGCCCAAGCATGGCGGCGCAGATCCACCTCCAGCGAACTCCTCGGGCTGCATAGTCACTGATGAAGTTTGTTATAGGACTCAGCTCTGGGGAACCAATGTGCCCCGCAATAAGGAAGAGCCCTGAGACCACAAGCAAACCCGTCAGAACTGACGAAAGACGAGAAAGAGGTGAAGTGGTGGTCACAAGGAAAGAGAGCAGGGGGGCGTTCTGCGGAGTATTCGTTTATCTTTTATTCATCGCCACCATTTTCAACGGGGGTGACGTGTCCAAGCTATTTGATGAAGATGATCCGCCAGCCAGCAACCCCATGGGCCAATGAATCAGAATCTTACTTTAGCAATGATTTCCGATGCGGAGCGTGATGCGATCATTGATGATCTTGATGCTGGACTAACAAAAATAGAACCGTTTAGCCATGCGTTGTCACTGGATGATTGCCAACGCCTAGCCAAGATCATTACGGCGGACCTGACAGTGTTGGGTTAGGCGCTGCACACATCCGGGTAATACGACACTTTTGTGCAGTCTTTTGGTCCGTGTTTTCCCCGCCGTCCACGTCAGGACTAGTTGCCTGCACCCGTGAGATCGAAGCAGTTAAAAAAGAAAAAGTCTGCCAAGCAAAGGCACTGAAAGCTGAATCGATCAGGCCAAGGGGCAGCTGAGCCAGAGGGTGGTGGTGTTATTCTCGGAACCGACGCCGATCTGGATGCCCATTTGGTGGCAGAGCATGGCGGCGATGGTGAGTCCGAGGCCGAGGTGATTGCTGTTTTTGCTGCCGGTGAAGGGGCGGAAGTTTTCCTGGAGCTTGTCGGCTGGGATTTCGGATCCGGTGTTGCTGACAAGGATGTCCACGCGCTGCTGCTCAGCGGGGGTGATGTAA
>JBIPLL010000688.1:0-3842 GCA_044368425.1 Beijerinckiaceae bacterium | reverse complement strand
GTCGACATCTGGTCCCATGGCCTCACAGGGGCGGAGCAACTCGATTCGATCCATGCGCAAGATCTGCTGCTGTCAGCCGAGTTAGCTGTCCCCGTCGGGGGCTGATGCACGAGAAGCGCGATCAGACCTTGCCCGAGACGAGCACCACGGCCAGCAACAAGGCCACCAACACAAGTTCGCTCAGCGTTGTCTCCATCGGCATGCCTGGTTCCCTGCTCAGATCCACACTGTCTGCTATTGATCCTCACGACGCGCCCCCCAAGCGGGGGTAAAGACTCCCCGAATGGGGACTGGGCTTGCGGCACCCTGCCGCAACAGGCTGATCATCGAAATGGTCCAGGCTGGACCGACTTGCACACCCTGCTGCCATGGCCACCTACAAGGTCACCCTCGTCAATGCCAACGAGGGCCTGAACCGCACCATCGACTGCGGCGATGACCAGTCGATCTTTGATGCAGCAGCGGATCAGGACATTGATCTGCCGGTGTCCTGCCGCGCTGGTTCCTGTTCCTCCTGCGCCGGCAAGCTGATCAGCGGCAGCGTGAACCAGGAGGATCAAGCCTTCCTCGACGAGGACCAGATCGCCGCCGGCTTCGTGCTCACCTGCGTGGCCTTCCCCACCTCGGACTGCACGGTGGAAACCCACGCCGAGGGAGCTCTCTATTGAGGCCCTGCCCAGCCGACAGCCGCCCAGGCATGAAAGTCTGCGGGTCTGAGTAGCTGGCTGCCTTCAGCCTCCCATTGGCGCGTGCGCTGCAACTGGCTGGATACATCCCAGTCCGCACTGTCGCGCCGATCATCCTTGATCGAACCGACTGGGCTGGGCAGGTTGCCGTCGGTCATGGCTGACTCCAGGGTGGAGACAACCACGATGTCGCGAGATTGATGGGAAGCGATCCCCCCGGATGGGGACGATGGCGACGACTTCTGACTGCGCGAGCGGGTGCGCCCCACCCCTCGACCTCTGGGATGTGGCATCTGGGGGAGCAAAGATGTTCTTCCGTTGCCCGATCGTCTCCGAGAGCTGCCCTGGGGCCAGACTGAGGTAGGCCTTGAGCTCAGCCGATGACTGCGGTCCCCATCCCCTTCCCGATCGACTTGGCTGCGTTTCAGCCCCTCAGCCTCGATCCAGACCAGCCCGTCCTCAGCCCCGATCAAAAGGCGACCCTGCAGGCCAACATTGAGATCTGCCGAGACGCGATCATTTTCTTTACGGCCACAGGTGCAGCCCGAGGGGTTGGCGGTCATAGCGGTGGCCCCTATGACACGGTGCCGGAAGTGATGATCCTCGATGCCTTTTTTCGCGGCGCACCGGATCGTTTCCTCCCGGTGTTCTTCGATGAGGCTGGCCACCGCGTGGCCACCCAGTATCTGATCAGCGTGCTGCGGGGTCAGCTGCCGGCCGAAGCGTTGCTGCAGTACCGCGCCGCCCATTCACGGCTACCCGGCCATCCGGAACTCGGCCTCACCCCCGGTGTGCAGTTCAGTTCCGGCCGTCTGGGTCACCTCTGGCCGTTTGTGAACGGCGTGGCCCTGGCCCATCCCGGCAGAACCGTGTTTTGCCTCGGCTCCGACGGGGCGCAGCAAGAGGGTGATGACGCCGAGGCAGCCCGCTTTGCCGTGGCCCATGGGCTGAATGTGAAGCTCGTCATCGATGACAACGACGTCACCATTGCCGGGCATCCATCGCAGTACCAGCCTGGTTACGACTTGGAACGCACCCTGTCGGGCCATGGGCTGCTGAGTCTCAGCGGCAACGGTGAAGATCTCGATGATCTGTACTCCCGCCTCCACCGCGCCGTGGCCAGCGACGGCCCGGTGGCGGTGATCAACAAGCGGCCGATGGCGGTGGGAATCGACGGGCTGGAGGGCTCCACCCACGGCCACGACGTGATCCCGGTGGACCTGGCGATCGCCTACCTGGAGAAGCGCGGTCAGGATGCGGCCGCCACCCATCTCAAGGGCATCATCAAACCCGTCAATTCCGCCACCTTCCTGGGCTCAGGCCAGCGGCTGGAGGCCAACCGCAACGTGTTCGGCGATGCGGTGGTGGAGCTGCTGGCGGCCATGCCGCAGCCGGTTCGCAAGGACAAGGTGCTGGTGGTGGACAGCGATCTTGAGGGCTCCTGCGGCCTCACTCAGATCCGCAAGGCCTACCCCGAAATCTTCGTGAGTGGCGGCATCATGGAGCGGGCCAACTTCTCGGCGGCGGCAGGGTTCGGCATGGAGGCGGGCCGCCAGGGCATCTTCGCCACCTTCAGCGCCTTTCTGGAGATGCTCATTTCCGAGATCACCATGGCCAGGCTGAACGGTGCCAATGTGCTGGCCCATTTCTCCCATGCCGGCATCGACGACATGGCGGACAACACCTGCCATTTCGGTCTCAACAACCTGTTCGCCGACAACGGCCTAGAAGAAGACGAGAGCACCCGGCTGTACTTCCCGGCCGATGCGGCCCAGATGCGGGCCTGCGTGCAGGCTGTGTTCAACGATCCCGGGCTGCGCTTCATCTTCTCCACCCGCTCGAAGGTGCCGAACCTGCTGGATGCCGCTGGCAACGACCTGCATGGTGAGGGCTACCGGTTCGAGAGCGGCAAAGACGAGGTGGTGCGTGATGGGACCGCTGGCTATGTGGTGAGCTACGGCGAAAGCCTTTACCGCGCCCTTGATGCGGTGGAACGACTGCGGGCCGAGGGGGTCGATGTGGGTCTGATCAACAAGCCGACGTTGAATGTGGTGGATGAAGCCATGATCGCCAAGGTGGGACAATCACCGTTCGTTCTGGTGGTGGAATCGTTTAACCGGCGTACGGGCTTGGGTAGCCGCTACGGCTCCTGGCTGCTGGAGCGCGGCCATGCACCCCGGTATGGCTATCTGGGCACCCACAAGGAGGGCTGCGGCGGGCTGTGGGAGCAGTTTCCCCACCAGGGCCTTGATCCCGACGGGATCATCAGCCATGTGAAGGGAATGCTTGCCTGAGCGAAACCGGGCTTTTAATGGGTTCCTCAGCAGTAGTCCACGGCGAGAGTCTTGTGCCTGCGGTTAAGCAGCTGCCTGATCACCATTCATGGTGATCCTGCGTTGTATAGGTCCGGAGGCTTTTTCCAAGAGAAGGTTGTCTTCCCGTTTGAAGACTGGCTGTTTCACTTTCTACCCCAGAGCCGAGTCGACATCTGGTCCCATGGCCTCACGGGGGCGGAGCAACTCGATTCGATCAACGCGGAATACTTGCTGCTGCCAGCCGAGCTAGCTGCCCCCGTCGGGGGGTGACGCAGGTGCAGGGCGCTCAGACCTTGCTCGAGAGGACCACCACGGCCAGCAACAAGGCTAACAACACAAGCTCGCTCAGAATTGTATCCATCGGCATGTTCGGTTCCCACTTCAGATCCTTATTGTCTACGATTAAATCTGACGACGCGCCCCCCAAGCGGGGGCAAAGTCTCCCCAGATGGGGACTGAGCTTGCGGCATTGATCAGAACCGGGGGAAGCAGGTATTTGAACGCCCTGATAAAGCAAGGGCTGGTAACTCTATAGAAAGCCGCGTATAAGTTTGGAATACTATTTTAGCAACAAGAAATCCAATTTCTGATCTAGATGCCAGGCCACCCGGTTGCCCGACTGGGGACCCAGGCAGATCGTACCCGGCTAGAGTTGGTCATAGAGATGGTCAATAGCATGCGTCAGGTCACGGTGGCCGAGGCCAAGGCCCAACTCTCCAGCCTGCTCGATGCGGTGGAGGGCGGCGAACCCGTGTTGATCACCCGCAGGGGCAAGCCCATCGCCGCAATGGTGCCTCGTCGGCCCGTGCGCGATCTGCTGCCGCAGCTCCAGGCCTTGCGC
>JBIPLL010000341.1:0-3855 GCA_044368425.1 Beijerinckiaceae bacterium | reverse complement strand
GGTCGAGCTTGCCGACCGGATCGGCCTGTCGCCGACCGCCACCAGCGACCGGCAGAAAAGGCTGATCCGGGAGGGCTATGTCACCGGGTTCTGCGCCCGGCTCGATCCGGTCCGGCTCGATCTGGGCCTGCTCGTCTTTGTCGAGATCTCCCTCGACAAGACAACACCCGATATCTTCGAGCTTTTTGCGGCGGCGGTGCGGCGGGCTCCCGAGGTACTCGAATGCCACATGGTCGCCGGCGGCTTCGACTATCTCGTGAAGACGCGGGTGCGGGACATGGCGGCCTATCGCCGCTTTCTGGGCGAGGTGCTTCTCTCGCTGCCGGGCGTCACCGAAACGCGCACCTATGCCGTGATGGAGGAGGTCAAGAGCGAGGCGCCCTTGCCGGTATAATTGCCGGTGTGACGGGCGGCCCTGCCCATGCTAGGGCGTTGCGGCCCCCGATCGATGCGGACCCGATGATGACAGGCGATCCTGCCACGCCTCACGCGCACCTGATGCCTGTGCGTGTCTATTACGAGGACACCGACTTTTCGGGCGTCGTCTATCATGCGTCCTATCTGCGCTTCATGGAGCGCGGCCGGACCGAACTGATCCGCAGCCTCGGCATCGACCAGTCCGTCCTGTTCGAGGGCGACACCCCGCTCGCCTTTGCGGTGCGGCGCATGCTGATCGACTTTCTCAAGCCGGCGCGCATGGACGATGTCCTGACCATCGAGACCACGCCCGTCGCGGCGGGGGGGGCGAGTCTGGATCTGTCGCAGCGCGTCCTGCGCGGCGAGGAGGTTCTCGTAAGCGCGCAGGTCAAGGTTGCCTGCGTGGGCGCTGGCCGGGCCCGTCGGATCCCGCAGGCCCTGCGCCGGGCGATGCATCTGCCGGATTGAGTTCGAAGGCGGGCTTTTACCCGGTCTTAACCTTGCCGGTGTCTTAACATCTCGATGTTCCTGCCTGACGGAATGCGTCCGGCTCGCGCCCTCATTTCGACAGATTCGGAGGCGAGTGAGCCTGATCCGGATCGCTGGGGGACGTGAAACGGGCCGTGCGTGCGGCGCGGTGAAGGGGTCTGTCTGCCCTACAGGTTGCACGAGCGTCCAGCCGGCGGACAGAGACCGAAAGCAAGAGGACTGACGCAATGACGCCCGCCGAAGCCGCGCCCGACATGTCGTTCTGGCACCTGTTCTGGCAGGCGCATTTCGTCGTGAAACTCGTGATGCTCGGCCTGATCGGTGCATCGATCTGGTCGTGGGCGATCATTGTCGACAAGGCACTCCTGTTCCGGCGCACCCGCAAGGCCATCGATGCCTTCGAGGATACGTTCTGGTCGGGGCAGTCGCTCGAGGAGCTCTACCGCTCCTATGCCAACAGCCAGCCCAGCGGCATTGCAGCCGTGTTCGTCTCGGCGATGCGGGAGTGGAAGCGCTCGTTCGAGGGCTCGGGGCGCTCGGTGATCTCGCTGTCGCAGCGCATCGACAAGGTTCTCGATGTCACGATCCAGCGCGAGAGCGAGCGCTTCGAATCGAAGCTGCTGGTGCTTGCGACCATCGGATCGGCCTCGCCCTTCATCGGGCTGTTCGGCACGGTCTGGGGCATCATGACCTCGTTCCAGGCCATTGCGGTTTCCAAGAATACAAGCCTCGCCGTCGTGGCGCCGGGCATTGCGGAAGCGTTGCTTGCGACCGCCATCGGCCTGTTTGCCGCCATCCCGGCGGTCATCGCCTATAACAAGCTGCAATCCGAGGCCGCCAAGATCCAGGGGCGGCTCGAGGGCTTTGCTGACGAGTTCTCCGCCATCCTGTCGCGGCAGATCGACGAGCGCATCGTGCACGCCCAGGCGGCGTGAGCGGCCCCGGGGCCAGGGAGAGGACGCGACATGGGCATGGGAACCGCAACGGCGGGAGCAGGCGGAGGCGGGCGGCGACGCCGGCGCAGCCGCAAGCACGGCGCCATCGCCGACATCAACATGACGCCGTTCATCGACGTGATGCTGGTCCTGCTCATCATCTTCATGGTGGCGGCCCCGCTTCTTACGGTCGGCGTGCCCATCGACCTGCCGCAGACCTCCGCCAAGCCGATCAACATGGACCAGAAGCCGATCACGCTGTCGGTCGATGCGCAGGGCAAGGTGTTTCTTGGCGACAGCCCGGTCGAGGATGCCGAGATCGTGACCCGGCTCCAGCAGGCGGCCAAGCAGGGCCAGGAGGAGCGTATCTTCGTGCGCGGGCACAAGAATGTGGGCTATGGCCGCGTGGCGCAGGTCATGGCCATCGTGACGGCGGCCGGCTTCAAGAGGGTCGCGCTCGTCACCGAACCCGACCAGCGCAGCTGAGCGGAGCGACATCTTGAGCGCGTGGCGTCCCTCTATCCGGATCGACTGGAAGGAGCCGGGCCTGCTGGTCTCGGTGGGGCTGCACGGACTCGCGCTCGCGGCCGGGCTTGCGACGCTGTCGAGTCCGCCTGCCTTCGACATGGCGGAGGAAGCCATCGCGGTCGAGGTGATCAGCGAGGCGCAGCTTGCGCAAATGACGCGGGGCGAGCGCAGTGCCCGCGAGGTCGTGCCCAATGCCAAGCCGCGCGCCGAGCGCGTCGCCGAGGTGGCCGTCGAGAAGCCGGCCTCCGAGGACAAGCGCGACGTGCCCGCGCCGCCGCAGCGGCCCGCCGACATGGCGCTCGACGACAAGCCGGTCCAGGTCGCGTCGCCGCCGCCACCCCCGCCGCCAGCGCGCCCCCCGGAAGCCCGCGCGCAGGTCGAGGCCAAACCCGAACCCAAACCCGAGATCCGGCCCCAGCCGGCCGCCGATCCGCGGCGCGAGCAGATGGCCCGCCTCGCCGAAGAGGCCGAGCTGAAGGCGAAGGCCGAGGCCAGGGCTGAAGCCGAGGCACGCGAGGAACGCGCCCGCGTCGACAAGGCGCGCGCGGAAGCCGCCGCCAGGGCGAAGGCGGAGGCCGATGCCCGCGCGAAGGCCGAGGCAGACGCCCGGGCCCGTCGCGAAGCCGAGCAGAAGCTTGCCGAGGCCCGGCGGGAGGCCGAGGACAAGGCCAGGGTCGAGAAGGCGCGCGCCGAAGCGGCCGCCAAGGCCAAGGCTGATGCGGAAGCCAAGGCGCGCCGGGATGCGGAACTTGCCGCCAAGTTCAATGCCGGCGACATCGCCAAGCTGCTGCAATCCAAGGAAAGCGCCCAGTCGAGCGGCGCCGCCGCGCGCGAGGTCAATCGCACGGCATCGCTCGGCACGTCGTCCGGCAATGCCGCGAAGCTCAATCCCTCGATGCGCGGCCAGCTCATCGGACTGCTGCGCGACCAGATGGAGCGCTGTTATTCGCCGCCGGTCGGCTCGTCGGCCGGTGCGACGACGTTGCCGGTCATCGACCTGCGGCTCAATCCCGACGGATCGCTTGCAGGGGAGCCGCGCGTGATGCGCGCGGGCGGGTCGGCGGTCGACAATGCCGTGGCGCAGGCAGCCCTGCGGGCGGTGCGCCGCTGCGCGCCCTACCGTGTTCCTGCCCAATTCGCCCCCTACTTCCATGAGTGGCAGCAACTCAACGTCGAGTTCGAAACGGCTGCCCTGTGACGCTCACCAGCAGGTTGGATATGTCCGTGCACGCCCTCCGCCGCAGCTTCGCCATTCCTGTTCCGGGCGCATCCCCGGCAGTGCAACGCCGGCCCGGTTTCTGGTGGTCCCGTTTCTGCCGGAGCCTCGTCGCCGCGCTCGTGCTGGCCTTCGCCGTGCCGGCACTCACCGGACCGGCCCATGCCCAGCTTTCCTTCCGGGTGGGACCGGGCGGGCAGTTCCAGCCCATGCCCATCGCCATTACCGACTTTCTGGGCGAGGGTGACACCGGGACCCGGGTGACCGGCA
>JBIPLL010000340.1:0-3856 GCA_044368425.1 Beijerinckiaceae bacterium | reverse complement strand
CGAACCAGCCGAGGCCGCGGCGCCCGGCCGTGAACTGGTTCCAGAAATGGTTGATCACCAGATAGGCGCCATGCAGGCCGCCCCACAGGATGAAGTTCCAGCCTGCGCCGTGCCAGAAGCCGCCAATCAGCATTGTCGCCATCAGGTTGACGTGTCGCCGCGTCTCGCCCTTCCGGTTGCCGCCGAGCGGAATGTAGATGTAATCGCGCAAGAGGCGCGACAGCGTCATGTGCCAGCGCCGCCAGAAGTCGATGATATCGCGGGACTTGTAGGGCGAGAAGAAGTTCGCCGGCAGCCGTATGCCGAACATGATCGCCAGCCCGTAGGCCATGTCCGAATAGGCCGAGAAGTCGAAATAGATCTGGAACGTGTAGGCGAGCGCGGCGATCCACGCCTCGGCGAAGTTCGGATCGACGCCCTTGGCGGCCGGATCGAAGACGTCCGACGCGATCACCCCGATCGGGTCGGCGATCAGCGTCTTCTTGGCAAGCCCCATTGCGAAGAGCAGAACGCCCAGGGCGAAATTCGTCGAGAGCGTGCCATGTGCCTCGTTGAACTGCGGCATCATGTCGGAATGATGCACGATCGGTCCCGCAATCAGGTGCGGGAAGAAAGACACGAACAGTCCGTAGCGGACGAAGCTCGGCTCCTTGATCCGCCCGCGATAGGCGTCGACGAGGAACGTCGATTGCTGGAACGTGTAGAACGAGATGCCGATGGGAAGGACGAGGGTCGTGATTGCCCAGCGCATATCGTAGACGTGGGAAATCTGCTCGAGGAAGAAATTCACATACTTGAAATAGCCGAGCAGCGTCAGGTTCGCCACGATGGCTGCCGTCAGCAGGGCCTTGCTTGGCGCGACCATCAGCCGGCGCCCGACCAGGTAATTGCACGAGATCGAGGCCAGGAACAGGAGGCCGAACTTGAAGGACCAGTACGCGTAGAAATAGAACGACAGCGCGAAGAGCACGAAATAGGCGAGACGCGCATTGCCCGTCTGCCGCGCGGCATAGAACAGCGCGAGCGCGATCGGCAGGAATGCAAACAGGAAGACGTTCGAGTTAAATAGCATGACGCTCTCCTGGCCCCCTCAGCGCCTGTGACGGCCGGCAGCGGGAGCCCCGGCGGGGCCGCTGGCATCTGGCCGAGCAGTCCGCACCCCGGGGTCGGGCGCGCCAGCCTTGGCGCCATGCCGTGAGTGGGGGGCGTAACGTTTTGTTGCGCCGCATTCAAGCCAGACCAGCCTCGTTGCTGTTCCGATTTGCAACATTTTCGCGTTTCCCTGCGTCATGGTGTGACGGTCTCGCTCGCGCCTCGTGTTTCGGTCTGGCTGGAGCACGGATCGTGCCAGTCAGCGATGGCCTCGGCTCACGCGGCTTGTCGGCGCACCAGTCCGGGCGCTGGCGTCAGTTCCATGGACGGCGCTCGGGGGGGGGCACCTTGAGGCCGTCGATCAGGTAGTTGAACCGATAGGCGGCACGCACGAACTGCGCCTGCTGCGTGATCGGCAGCCTGGCAATCAGAGGCTTGACCTTCTCGCGGAAGGCGAGCGTGCCGCGCATGTAGATCAGGAAGGCGTCGGTGAAGAAGGAATTGTCGATCAGTTCGACGAATTCAAGCTCGACCCGCCGCTGGAAGTCGGGCGGCAGTTGATCCCAGAGCGGCACGGCGAGCCAGCTGCGCTTGTGCGCGATCCAGGCCTCGTAGGGCGCCCGGCGATAGGACATTTCGAGCAGTGGCAAGGTGGCCGGGTCGAGCCCCTTCGCAGAATTCTCGAACCAGAACAGGAGCAGCCAGAAATAGGACCGTGTCGGCGCGCAAGAGAGGACACGCCGGGCCTGGCTCTCGGCCTCGGCCCGCAACCCGTCATAGGCGAGGACACGCCCGCTGCCGAGCGCCTCCTCGGCAAGGCGCGTATCGAGCACGGCCTGCGCCTCGATCGTGTCGGCATGGCATGGATAGATCTCGCCGATGGCATCGGCGAAGCGCTTGGCGCGCTCAAGCGACGGGATCGGGAAGGAATTCCCCTCGAGCACGCGGTTGGAGAAGGTCCAGACCGGTTTGGCTCGCCAGAGATACGGCCCGGCGCTGACAGACCAGGCCACCGCGATGATCGCGGCGACAAGAGCAAAGCCATGGGCGAACCAGCGTGTTGTCACATCCGGTCCCCGTATGCCGGCTCCGGCCTCAGGCCGTCGGCACCTTCTCGCTGGAATAATAAGTGCCGTGATAATGCTCGAACTGCTTCAGCACCGAGACATTGGCCTTGTTCAGGATCGACCCGACCAGCTTGTCGGCGACCTGGCTGTTCTGGGTGACGACCTGCTGCACGACATCGATGGAGGTCTTGCCCCACTCGATGACCATGAAGAAACCGTCGAACAGGTGCGAGGCGGCGCGCACGTCCACGACGGGCACCAGAGGCGGCAAGTCGACGATGACATAATCATAGGTGCCGCGCACCGACTGGAGCAGCGCCTTCATCGCGTCGGACGCCAGAAGCTCGTTGGTATTCTTGAGCTTCACCGTCAGGACAGTCGGCAGGAAATGCATTCCGGTGAGCGAATCGAGGCAGATCGCGTCCTGAAGCGACGACTTGCCGGAGATCACCTCGACAAGGCCGGCCGTGGCATCCGGCGCGAGCGAACGCGTCAGGTCCGGGTTGCGCATGTCGGCGTCGATCAGCAGCGTCTTGGCGCCCGTCTGGGCCATGAGACGCGCGAGATTCGACGAGACGGTGGTCTTGCCCTCGGACGGCAGCGCCGACACCATGCCGATCAGCTTCATGTCGCGCGCCAGGCGCGAGATGTCGGCGGCAACCTTCATGCTGCGGATCGTCTCGGCATATTGCGAGAACGGCTGCTCGACGACATAGAACATCGAGCGATGGCCCGCCTGCAGGATACGGGTCTTGCCGTCGGCGCTCTTGGTGGTCGAGGCCATCGCCGAGCGGCTGCGCGTCCCGAACTCCTTCATCATCGGCAGGATGCCGAGGCACTCGTGGCCGGTCAGCTCCTCGACCTGGCGGCTGGTGCGCAGGACCCGGTCCAGAAGCTCGCGGGCAAGCGCGACGCCAAACCCGATGCCAAGTCCGGCAAAGGCGCCGGCTGCCAGGATGACAGTCGTCTTTGGCCAGCTCTTGCGCGACGGCGGGGTCGCGGCCGTGATGACGCGTCCGTCGCTGATCGGGAAGGACTGCTGCTGCACGGCCAGCATGTAGCGCTGCAGGAAGTTGTCGTAGAGCGAACGGTAGGTCTGCGCGGTGGCCTCGAGCTCACGCAATGTGACAAGCTGCTGGCGCGTACCCGACGAGATCTGGAACAGGTTCACGAGGCTCTGCTGGATCGATTCCTCGCGCGCCTTGGAGATCTCGTAATCGCTCTTGTAGGTCTCCTCGATGCGGCGCAGCTCGTCCTGGATGGAGCGCTGCAATTCGCGCATCTCGCCCCGCAGGTTCACCGAGGCGACATGGTTGGCGCCGTAGCGGGCAGACCATTCCGACTCGCGCTTTGCCGCGTCGAGATATTGCTGGCGCATGCGCACGATGACTTCGTTGCGCAGCGAATCGGCGACGCCGGCATCCGGGATGTTCGACTTGTTGACTTCGCTGATCCGGTCGTATCGGGCCTTGGCCTCTGCGGACTGGGCGCGGGCAAGCGTCAGCTGCGTGGACAGCTCCGCCATCTGCTGGTCGTTCATCAGGCGGCCGGTCGCATCGACGACGATGCTGTTGTCCACCTTGAACTCAAGTGCCGAGCGCTCGGCCGAACTCGCCTGCTGGCGCAACTCCTTGATGCGGTCCTGAAGCCAGGCGCTCGCGCGCTGCGTGACCTCGTACTTCGACTCAAGCTGGTCG
>JBIPLL010000732.1:0-2992 GCA_044368425.1 Beijerinckiaceae bacterium | reverse complement strand
TGGGCAGCGCTTACGCGCTAAGCTTCGCCACCATGAATGCAACCCTTAGTCTCGACATCCCCGCTGATGCTCTCGCCAGTACGCGTATGACGCTGGATGAGATCCGGCTTGAGCTGGCCATCTTGTTATTTCAGCGTGATCGGTTGTCGATGGGTAAGGCAGCTGAGTTCGCCCGGTTGACCATCGGTGTGTTTCAGAATCATCTCTCAAGCCGCAAAGTTGGTCCGCACTATGAGGTGGCGGATGCACTGGAAGATGCGGCGACTCTCGCCTCCCTGACTCGTTGAACCGCCATGATCGTCGTCGCGGATTCTTCGCCATTGATTGCGCTTTGCCGCATCGGCAGGCTGGAGTTGCTGCATGATCTTTTCGGTCAGCTAATCGTTCCAGATGCTGTCTGGCAGGAAGTCAGCGCGAGCCATCCGGGGAAAGCGGGCGCTGCGGAAATCATGTCAGCCTCCTGGATCGAGCAGAGAGCAATCAAGGACATGCTGCTCGTGAATCTTTTGCGCCAGGATCTGGGCACTGGCGAGTCTGAGGCCATCGTGCTCGCGCGTGAAGTCAGTGCAGACGTGCTTTTGATGGATGAACGCCGCGGCCGGGAGGCGGCAAAACGCCTCGGCCTAACCTGCACGGGTCTGGTAGGCGTGTTACTCGAAGCCCGCAGGCGTAGCATCGTAAGTGATCCTGCTGCAATCGCATTGGAACTCCGGGATTCCGCAGGCTTCTGGATCTCGGATGAGCTGATGGAGTTGCTTCGGTAGCTGCTGTAGATCGTTTGCGGCTTGCACAGCTCTTATTTCGTCTCGAGCCCCTGTCGCAGTTAACCATCGGCTTCGGTTGAAATTGTAAAACGCCACCGAAGTTGATGCTTACCAGCAGCAGGATCAAACTCACGCTGGACGCTGTCTTGGTGGTCGCGGTCAAGTCGTGCCCAACGTGTGATTGTCGCGTTTGTCTGAACATCGAAACCGTTCGGGAGCAAGATGCCGATCAGATTGGAGATCAGGTAGCGGTCATGAAAATCATCCCAGATAAACACCTCGACTTTTGCACCAGTCTTGCGAACTGCATTCCCAAGTGCGTTCTGAAATCCCTGTTGCCACTCACCATTGGAACGGAGCACGCGGCTCTCGCTGGATCCCGAATAGCAAACCCTGTGAATCTCGATTTGAATAGGCGTGTCTCGTTTGCCGCAGGCTTCGATAAGCTTGGGAAAGTCATGGTATCGCTTCTGATTTCGGTCATCCGGGTTTGGATCAAGATGAGGATCAATGAACATCAAGGAATTCGAATGCCGCAGAGTCACCTCAAGTGCTTTCAGGTAGTCCTCCATTGTCCGTTTCAATTCGATGGAGTTGCGCCCGCCGCGCCACCAAGCAGACTCGCCGAGATTGGACACCGACGACACCAGTGGATGCGCTGGAAGCGAATTAGTTGTGGCATCATCGGCCACAATTCCATCGAGCGCGGATTGCGAATGCGAAGCCAGCGCCTCCGCGCACCACGCGGATGGCGCATCGGGCAGGTCTTCGGAACACTTCGACGAATCAGAGAGCCTGCCTTGCTTCATCAGTTTCTTGAGCAGTTCTTTGCCCATCATGTGCCAGCGACCACGGTTCTCGTCCATGTAGCGCCACCAGCCTCCGGCATGAAGATTGCGGACGATTGCCTGGGACATCACACAATCCTTCAATGCTCGCAGATGACGATCACAGGCTTCGCCGGAAGCATGCTTCGTCGGGTCAAACACGTCTGGCAGGATGGCGTACTCGGCAAGCATGGCGTTACATTTCGTTCAGGGCTTCCTCGAAGAAGCCGCCCGGCCACCCCTTCACGAGTTCGCCACGCTCATTCAGCGGCATCTCGCGGACGATGCTGCCGTCCTCTCCCGGCTCGACATAGAGGATGCTGACGTCATCGGGAGTGAGACGTGGCATTCCCTCCGGAAGCTTGTTTTCAAATGTTTCTCGCATTCGACGCATGATCCGCAGGATCAAATGCTCGCTGTGGGTCTCAATCAGGTAGCGGTTTCCTTGCTCCATGGCGGAACAGATAAAGATGTCGCCAAGTTCGCATTGGAGCGCTGGATGCACATGAAGCTCGGGCTGCTCGATCACGAACAGCCGGTCTTTCGTAGCGAACGCGGAAACCGCAAGCGGAAGCATTTGGCTGATGCCAAAGCCGATATTTGATGTTGGAACCCTTGCCTTGCTTTTTGAGTCCTCAAAAAACACATCTGCTTGTGTGAAGTGCTGGGAAAGAGAGAGGTCTGAATGAACTCGGTTCACCTCACCGCTTACTTCACGAAACGCCCTATTCAGCGCGCCAACAAAAAAGCCTTCTATGTCCTCGGATTCCAGATCTTCGTAGCAGCGCGGCCCAAGGCGAAATGCTTCATCCTCCAAAACGCCGCCCTCCAATTGCTCGACTGCCGCTTGAATTCGGCTTTGCTCGTCGGCAAAGTCCTCAGATGACAAAAAGGCATCTGCAAATGGTTCTGCTTCCTCTTCAGCAAGTTTGCGGCGAAAATCGGCGTCGCCGTCGAGCTTTCCCATAAATCCATATTCGACCAAATCTTGGACGCTGTTTTCCCGATTGAGTCGAGCTTCAAGGCGCTCAAGGCTTGATTGAGGATAGTAACGATCGAACACCAACCGGTATTTATTCGCAAAGGCCTCCGATTGGAGCCAGTCGTTAAATCTCTTTAGGAGACGTGGGCTGCTCGCGAGATTCCACCATGAGTTAAACCCATGCTTCCCTTTATCGTCCAAAGTGATCTTGTCTGGAACCGGGCGCTGCGGCCCGTGGTATTCAATTTGCTTCAAACATTGGCACACTGCATCAGCGCCGGCTCCCTCCGTTGGCTGCAAAGGCTCCTTCCACTCGAACGAGAGTTTTTGATTGGAATGTTTGTCGCCAATGGTGAACTCGAACAACAGCGAGCCTGTTCCATGCTCACCTCCTCGGAGAATGTTCTTGAATTCGCCCG
>JBIPLL010000419.1:0-3238 GCA_044368425.1 Beijerinckiaceae bacterium | reverse complement strand
GCGGCGGCTTGGGTGAGCGTCCTGCTGGTCAAGGCGTAACCTCCTGGGATCGTGGCTGGGAGCCGGCGGAGACGGATGGGCGATTGGGAAAGCTGGCTTTGGGCCAGTTTGTGCCCCGCAGGGACACAGGTCATTGGGAACAGGTCTGCGAAAGGGCACGCTTCAGGCATGGGTTCTCGATCCCGCCGCTGGGGACGAGGCGAGGGACGCGAGATCGCGCGGGCATGCGCCAGCGCGGCAATGTCCAGATCGTTCAGGCAGCAAGGCGAAGTCATCGCTCCGACGGGGCCGGAGCGTCATCGTCGGGCCTGCCGAGGCGGCAGGTTCGGGAAGTCGGCGACCGATGGGTGCGCAACACTGCGCCGTCATCGTCACAGGGCGAGCGCCCTCCGCTGAGCGACGCTCAATTCACGTTCTTTCTGTGTATCATTTGTATACAAACAATACACAAGAAGTTGCACCACGACTGAACGGCCAAGTCAACAGCCTTGGCGGCGTATGGATTTTCCCGGCGCCCGCGCAGGCAGGCGCATCCTGGCGGCTTGCCCGGGCAAGAAGGCCGCCATCATCTGGCAATCGGCACTTGGAAAGCTCTTGCGAAGTCAGGGAAAACCGCTTTAGCCCGTGACGAGCAGCGAAGTTTCGATGGCCACGATCTCGCAGTCGCGCGCGTCGCCCGTCTCCCACATCAACATGGAGAACAGGCCGGGCCGGTGCAGCGAGACGAGCGGCAGGTGCCAGACGCCCGGCGCATAGACAAAGCCCTGGTCGGGCCCGGCCACGAAGGCCCTTGCGCGGGCCATGTCGGGGCCGCCATCGGCCGCATCCGGCGCGACCACGACAAGCGAGGACGCGCCGCCGAGCGGGTGAAACATCTGGGCCGTCAGGGGATGGCGCTCCATGACCGCGATCCGCACCGGCCAGTGCGAGGCGACGATCCGGTAGAGCGCCATCGAGGGCGAATGCGCGCCAGTCGCATGAACGAGGCCGGCGGAGATGTCGATCCTCTCCCCGCGCCCCTCATTGACGGACCGCCCCGCGCAGCCCGTATCGCCGATCACGTCGCCGAAGGGCGCGAAACCCTCGGCGGTCAGCGGCAAGGCTGCCACAGTTGACGCCGCACCCGTCACGGCATGGCTGGGGGAGATGGTCATCGAAAGGCTCCCTCGGAAACGGCCCACGAGCGACAGCACGGCGCCTCTGGCCCACCGCCGCCCCTTATGGCGGAAATCGTGCGTGCACGCGATGGTGCGCGGTTCGTCCGCTGGTGCGAGATCGCACATGCTCCCCGTCAGACAGCCCGCGCGCGGAATGTCACGAGCGTGAAGGTCGCGAAATGCACGATGCTGAGCATCATCAGCAGCACGATCGCCGCATGATAGTTCCCGGCAACGTCATGGGCATGCCCGGCCATGACCGGCCCGGCCGCCATGCCGAGCCCCGATGCAAGGCGGCCGAAACCGAGGATGACCGGGTAGTCATGCGCCTTCGCGATCCGGCGCGTCATCATGGCAAGCAGCACCTGCGTGCCGCCAAAGGCGACGCCCATGGTCAGGGGATAGATCCACAGGCCCGCACGCCCGCTGTCGGGCGCTCCGGCAAGGCCAATGCCGAGCGCGGAAAAGGTCACGACAGCCGCCAGCCCCGCCAGAACCATGACGCCGGCAAGGCTCCAGCGGTCGCAGAGCCAGCCGGCCATCAGCCGCCAGATGAACACGACAAGGCCCGCCCAGGCCGCCACCCAGGCTGCCTGCGCGAAGGTAAGCCCGCTCTCGGTCGTCAGCGCGATCTGCTGCGTCATCAGCCCCTGATAGGCGGCCGAACCGCAGAAATAGCTCACGGCGAGCGCCACGAAGGCCACGCTCGCCAGCGCGGCGCGCCGTCCACTGACGCTTGCCGTCGTGCGGGTCGGAGCCGTGGGCACCCGGTCGAGCACCTTCAGGTGCAGCACCGCCCCCATGAGCCCGACAATGATGCCGATGACGATATAGGTCGCCCGCCAGCCGAACTGCACGATCATGATCTGGACGAGCGGCAGGCCGAGAAAGGCGGCAAGGCCCGATCCCGCATCGGCAATGGCCATCGCCGTGGCCGGCCGGTCCCGGAACCGCTTCACCAGCACGGTGAAGACGACGAACGAGCTGAAGCAATGCGAGCCGATGCCGCCGACAATGCCAAAGAGCAGCCAGTAGGAGGCGACACCCTGCGAAAAGGCGGTCAGGACGAGCGCCAGCCCCAGCAGGAGCGACAGACCCGTCAGGACGAGGCGGCTGTTCCAGCGCCCGAGCGCCATCCCGACAAGGGGCGCGCACAGGGCGTTGGTCAGCGCGAAGGCGCCGAACGCGCCGGAAATGCCGGCGCGCGACGTCTGGAAATCGGCTTCGATGGCGACGAGGAACAGGCCAAACGTGTTCCAGACCAGCCCCGACGCAACCATGAGCGCGAAGCCGGCGGCAAGACGCGCAAGACGCGCCCGCCGCCACAGCCTCGCCCGGCCCGGCAAGGGAGCCTGGCGGATCACCGCCCCCTGCCCCGTCGCCCCGGCCGCTGGCATGGCGGGATCAGTTGACGCGGTAGCGCTTGATCATGTCCCAGTCGAGTTCGAGCCCGAAGCCCGGCCCCTGCGGCACGGCGATGATGCCGTTCTTCGGTTGCGGCCGGTTGGCGATGAGCTTGTCCCAGACGGGATCGCGGGCCGGATCGGCAAAGCACTCGACGCAGATGCCGTGCGGCATGGCCGCCAGCATGTGCATCGCGATCTGCGCCTCCTCGTGATGGGCGAGCCGGATATCGTAGAGGGCGCACATGGCGGCGGCGCGACGCCACTCCGTGATGCCGCCTGCTTCCGACGCGTCGAAATTGACGATGTCGACCGCCCCCTGGGCGATGAGCCGGCGCACGCCCGCTGCCGTTCCCTCGCTCTGGCCGGCATTGATCGGGATCGACGTGACGCGCCGGACCTCGGCCATGGCGCGCGCATCGTCATGCCAGTGGCAGGGCTCTTCGAACCAGGCGATGTCGTATTTCTCGATCATGCGGGCAAATTTCTGGGCCTCGGATGTTGGCCAGCCGCGATTGGCATCGACCGAGATCATGAAGTCCGGCCCCGCGCCGTCGCGCGCCGCCTTGACGCGCTCGGCGTCCTTCTCGGCAGTGAGCCCGCCGACCTTCACCTTGCAGCCCGCCATGCCCTGCGACCGATAGCGCTCCATCTCGCGGCCGAGATCGGCGAGCGTCT
>JBIPLL010000594.1:0-3880 GCA_044368425.1 Beijerinckiaceae bacterium | reverse complement strand
TCCGGCGGCAGCACGCCCATGTGCTGGTTGATGAGCGTGGTGGAGCTGAAGGTGTCGCCACTGGTGAAGGCGATCCGCCCCCCGGCCTCCTGCACCGCGGCCTGTTCCTCGAGGATCTTGCCGGTGACGTCTTTGGCGGTGTCCTTGTAGTCGGGGCCCTTCACGTAGACGTCGGGCCTGAGCAGCCGGATCGCCTCGACGGCAGTGGGTGTGGGATTGACGGCGACGAAGTCCACGCACCCCAGGCCGGCGAGCACCTCGGCTCGGAGCTGCTCGGTGAACGCTGGCCGGTGCGGCCCCTTGTTGACGTGCTTGTCGGTCGTGAGCGTGACGACCAGCACGTCGCCCATGCCCTTGGCCTCCTCGAAGTAGCGGAGGTGGCCGACGTGGAGGAGGTCAAAGACGCCGTGGCAGTGCACCACCTTCCGTCCCTGGCCGCGGAGGCCGGCGAGGGCGGTGGCGAGTTCGGGCAGGGGTTTGATCTTGTCGCGGGCGGACATGCGGTTCTCAAAGCCGGGCACCCGGCGGTCGGACGCCGTCAAGATCCAGATGCCCGAAATCTATCGTGCGACGTAGGCCGCCCAAAGTGTCTGCGGTCCAGCCCGCCAAAAAGGCTTCCCGGATCCCGGAAGATGCCTGGATCCTACTTCCCGCCGCCGCTCTGGTACCGCATGCGATAGACGTAATATCGCTCGTCGGTGATGCCGCGTGTGGCCCCAAGCAGCATGCCCATTTCGGCCGGCATGAGAACCTCGTAGCTGGTCACGAGAACGACGTCCCTCCGTTCCGCTGCTAGCCGCCCGGACACCACTGCCGACAACTCCTGGGAGGAAAGAGGCGCCGCGCGCCGCTTCTTGTCCACGCGGGTGAACGCCCCCGGTTCCTGCCGACTGGCGATGTACACCGGACGGTCGAGGTAGCCAGCAAGTGAGATCATGGCGTAGTCCGGGTCGCCGATCACGAGGACGTCGGGCGGCTCGTTCGCCTTGATCAGCCGGGCGGCGTCACGAGCACCCGAAAAGGGAATCAACTGCTCTTGCACGGTGAACATGAAGCCGACGACCGCATGCACAAGGAGCAACCCCGTGAACAGGCTTGATCGAAAAGACCGCAGGCGGTCGAGCCACCGATCGTGGAACGCCGGGGCCGGCAGCGGGCACCTGGCTTCCGCGATCCAGTAACTGCACACGAGGATCAGGTAGTAGGGGCCGTGATACCGGAGGGCCGTCCATGGGAGATGGCAGAGGATGGCTCCGAGGCAAAGCATGCCGATCCCGAAGAGTGCGAGCGCCGTCCGACACCGCTGGATGCAGATGACGATAAGCGAAGCCATGACCACGCCGAGCAGGATCTGCAGCCAAGGCCAGGGATCAAGCAGTTGGGTGTTCCACTCTGCGTGAAACGGCACGGGTAACCAGCCGCGAAAGGGAAACGGCAGGCTCTCCAACAGCCGCACGACGTGCGAGTCGGTGCGAAGCGGCTGCCCGAGCACGATCGGGACGATTTCCGGTGGCTGCCGCATGGTGCTGAATGCGACTGCGAAGCTGGTGGCCGCGATCGCGCCGCCCGCCAGGAGATCCAGTCGCCGCCACCGACCGTCCGCCAACTCCCCGCGGCGCCAGAGATCGAAGACGTACGTCAAGCCGAGCGAACAGGCCAGCCCGAGCCCAAACGGGTTTGTCTGAAAGAGCACTGCCAGGGCCGTTCCGAACGCCAGCGGACGCCAGCGGGTGCATGCGAGGATCGCGCAGCAGATCACCGTCGCGGTCCAGACGATTGAATAGTCACGAAGAATCGTGCCGTATTCGTACAGCGGGTAATAGCCGAACGCGAACAGCGCCTTCTGCGTTCGCGTGAACGGAGACCAGCGGCAAACCACGTAAACACCGAGCGTCGAGATCGCCACGATCACGAGCTTGAATACCCACGGATGGCCGCCACACTGCTCAATGAGCCAAATGAGGCCGAAGAATGCCCACCGGCCAATGTAGCGAATTTCGGCGAACCATTCGGCCGTGCTGACCGAGAATCGGGCCACATTGACGGGCATCCACTCGTCTCGCCACATAACGTGACGGAAAGCGAAGAAGGCATTGACCACGAAGAAAACTGAAGTCACCGCCAGCGGAAACCAATCAGCCAACCGGCCTGACGAATCCGGCCCGCAGCTAGATAGTCGCTTCTCCATTCGACGATCGACACCCATTGCTTCAGAGCTGCTGTGCTAAGTCTCATCCTTGTAGCACGCGACATGGATGCAAGTAGCCCTCTCCAGTGCCGCGAACTCCATCAACGTTACCACAACCGCCAACGGGATAAAAGCAAGAAAAAGCAAGACGTGCATGCTAAGCCCAACGGGCGAGAGCGCAACGTTCTCCTTGCCTCGCTTGAGTCGGAAGTAGAGAAGGTTGTGCGTTCCCGTAGTCAAGTTTGTGAGACCCTGCGCATAACAAAAAACTGAGTAAATCCAGACTCGAAACGGCACGACTTTCCGCCAGCCGCAGCGTTGCAGAAGCAGTCTCATTGAGCCCGGTGTAAATTCGTGGAAATGGGAGACGGCATCGCGATAAGGATACCGGTCACCGAACCACCGGCTCGCCCAGGAATCAGCATTTGGAACCGACAGAATAAACGCTTCATTGCTGTAACGGTGAAGGCTCGCCACTTCGGCACGTAGCTTTTGGGGTGGCAAGTGCTCTAGTACATGCCAGGCTGTTATAACGTCGTAGCGAGCACCTGCGGGGAGCTCTGGCCAGAGAGTTACTCCAAGCACGTCACGTGCGAAAGAGATACACGCGGTCGTGACTTCCACTCCCTCAGCTTTTCCAAATCGCGTTTTTGAGAAGTAAACGAACTTTCCTGACCCCGCGCCGAAGTCGAGCAACGAGCCTCTTGATCGAGTCAATCGAGCTACCGCGAGCATTTTCGCGGAGGTGAGACGATCCGGCGTCACAAGACTGCGGGCACTCAGTATGTCATTCTCGATCTCCACCTGCGCGACGGTCTGTTTCCAGCGATGCCCGCAGCCCTTGCAGCATGTGTAGCCGTGGGCTTCGCCAGAAGCCTCGCCGTCGCATATCGGACACTTATCGAAGGTTCCCAAACAACTTTCCCCACAATCGAGTTTGCATGGACAGGGGCAGCATGCCGCCCGCAAAAAGCGCTATTCGCATCGGCCAGGAGCCGATAAAGCGAAACGATTTTCCTTGAATGACTGCATCCATGATCGCTTTGGCAACCACATCGGGACTCAATAGAGAACGCTGGCCCCCCCTTACGCCCGCATGCCTCTGGAAATTCGTTCTGGTCCCAGTGGGCGCTACGGTAAGAACCTGGACCGTGTCACGAAGTTCCTCAGCCAGCCCGATTGACCACGTCTGTAGAAAGCCCTTCGAAGCCGAATACAGGCTCATTCCAGGCAGCGGAACGCCGGCCATGCTGCTAGCCACATTAACAAGTGAGCCCCGGCGTTGCGCGAGCAACGGGACTATTGCGTGCGCAAACTCCACGGGGAACAACATGTTGACGCCGAACGTGGCATCTATTTGCTTCCGGCAGAGTTCCGAAAAAGCGCCCTTGAAACCAACGCCCGCATTATTGACCACAACACCGACGTCGTCGCCCGCAATGATATCCCTGAGAAGGCTGACCGCATTCCGATCAGTCAGGTCGAGGACGATGCGTTGAATTGGCAGCGGCGCGGAATCCTCAAAACATCGATCGACTCCGATCACCTGAACACCCCTTTGAGATAGGAGATGGGCGAGTGAGCGACCAATCCCGCTTCCCGCTCCAGTGATAAGCCATTTCTTTCGAAGCGGATCGATCGTTTGAAGGACATCCTCGTATCGAGTCGAAAACAGCAGCGGGCCTTCCGGAG
>JBIPLL010000721.1:0-3883 GCA_044368425.1 Beijerinckiaceae bacterium | reverse complement strand
GGTCTTCAGCCAGATGATCTGTGATGCTGACTGCAAATCGGCTAACAATGCCATACACCTGAGCCGCCCCCTAATGGTCTCTTTTGGTATTCCTGGCATTCGGCGGCCAGGTGATGGCAAGCGTTAGAAGGATGACAGGGAAATCGAGAACCTATTCAATCTGCTCGAAAGTCGTTGATTCGCCCCAAAGAAAAGTATACGGCTATCTCGTCGGGTTCCGGTGAGGGAGAAGGGGCCGGCGCCGGGGCGGCCGATCTGGGCGGGCACCAGATGGAGATTGATCAGGCCGGCCACAGTGGCCGTGCCCTCACTGCTCTGGTTCACCCCCATCGACCAGAGGCTGAGCACCCCGGTGGCCTCCGCCCACCAACGGGCCAGTTGGAGCAGGTCGGCCTCGGCGATGCTGCAAAGGGCACACACCCGTTCGGGGGACCACTAGCCACCGTGGCGCCCTTCACGCACATCCTGTCCAAGGGAGGAGGGGTAGAGGCGATCACCGCGGCACCGCCGCAGTAGGGGCACTGGCTGCGCACAGGGGCCGGTGCCGGCTGTTGGAGGGCAGCGGGGGGAACCAGCTCAATAGGGAGAGGCGGCGGCAGACCACACTCGTCTGGGCCATTCACCTACCAAGCCCGACAGCCCTTGATGTGTATGGGTTGTTACAAATGCAAGGTGGGCGGCTCCACCATCATGGGCCCAAGCCGAGCTGCAATGATCATTCCACCTGAGCAATTACGCCGTGCAGTTGGCGGATTTCAGGAAAGATTTCTGCTGGCCTGTCTCTCCTCCGGATTTGTGCCAACAGTTGTCTATGCCGCTAGCAGCCAAAACCTGATTGCTAATCTTTATAGAGGCATGGGCCGGACGAAGCATCATTGTCTGGGCGCTTGCACCACAGGGGCCTCAGCCATGGAGCTGATCACTGCTGTGAAACCAGCAATTTTGGCGATGGCGGATGACTTGCCTGACATGGCACTGGAGGAGCTCGCCGTTCAAGCCAGGACCATCCATCCACCCCTCAGAACCGTTGCCTTCATCACTAACCTTGACAATCTCAGCCCATCTCCATCCAGTCCCATCATTGTTTCTGACCAAGACCTTCTCATCCATGCGGAGACAATCACGCTCATGTCGATGGCCGTTGTCACCAATACCAGTTACAACAGCCCGAAGATTCTGCTGCACTTTAAAGAGCACAATCAGAAGCCATTACACCCTTGCGG
This sequence comes from Beijerinckiaceae bacterium, assembly GCA_044368425.1. Classification (GTDB taxonomy): domain Bacteria; phylum Pseudomonadota; class Alphaproteobacteria; order Rhizobiales; family Beijerinckiaceae; genus JBIPLL01. Next base: position 2,660 of record JBIPLL010000721.1, on the reverse strand, counting down.
GGGCACGTTTCAGCTCAGCGTGCGTGAACGACAATTGCTGGAGGCCTATGCCCTTGGCCTGAGCAATCAAGAAACGGCAAATCGGCTTGGCTTGTCGGTGCGAACCGTGCAAACCTACAGCTCGAATCTGTTGCAAAAGCTGGGAGTCAACAATCGACAAAAAGCCCTGCTTCGTGCAATGAGCCTTGGCGCTCATGCTCTAGCGCGAACACTTGGTCATCAGGAGAACTTATCGTCCAAGGACGATTGACGTCAATTCGCGAAAAGATGCAAAGTTTAGTTTAATGACAGTTATCTGCATGGAACTGCAACTCATTCACCGCACGAGAAAATATTCGCCAATTGGCAGCAGTAAAGCCGACAACCTTGTCGGTCTGAGACGTCACTTATTCAGGATTCTTGTTGTCGCCTGCCTGCCGCTTTTCCCCCATCCTAGCCTTGCTCATTTCACATACCATTCGAGTGCGCCAAGTATTTTAAGAACGCCGCCCACCGGCACGGGATTTGACAATCCCGCGAGAAATCAAATGTATTTAAGCAGTACTTTTGAAGGGATCCCAACTGCTGGCTTAAGTCTGACCATTCCTACCACCCCATGGGTTCAAGGGCTAAGCGTAGTGATCTCACAAATACCATTTGTTACAGGAGAAGTGATGTGGAATTCAATGCTCAATACCAGGGTAGTCAATAGGATTCGATATTTCATGGCTAATGGTGTACCCAATCATGCGACTGGCGCATTTCCCGTAACCATCGGCCAGGATGCTTATTCATACTATGCGGCCCTCTCGGATCCAAGTGGAGAATATTCAAGTGCGGCTGAAATACCGATCGCAGAATATGAGTTATACATGGCTCTTCCCGCCAATCCCATTTATTCCAATGAGCCTGCACCTTTGAGTGAGGTGACGATCGGCATAGCCAGTGTCACTGGTGCCACTTTCCACGCCAACATCGCGCTAGGGAATGATTCTCTACTTGTAGATCCGGTTGCAGCTTTGCCAATGGATCAATGTTTTGGCCATCCATACGACACGCAATACCATTATCACGGCTTCTCTTGGACGTGCTTTCCCAACCAGGGCGATGAAAATGAGCATTCCCCGCTCTTCGGATATGCACTTGATGGATTTGGCATCTTTGGCCCCCGCGGAGATGGTGGCGAGTTACTGACCAACGAACAGCTGGACGTGTGCCATGGACACATCGGCACAATCAACTGGGACGGTATTCCAACTGACATGTATCATTATCATCTCAACAATGAATTTCCTTACGGGCCTGGGTGCTTCCGGGGTACAGAGATAGGCACCTTTTCTAGCAAAGGAGAACCCGTGCCAGGGCCAGCACCTCTCCTGGGCATCTTGGCGGCCCATCGATGGAGCCGCCGCCTGAGGGAACGTTGCCATGCCAAGCCGGGAGAGAGGGCCTCCAAAAAGAGAGCAACCTAAAGCATCTTCTGCAGCAAGCCATAAACTCTTGCCAAGGCGAGGCCCAACACATTGATCAGCATCGCAAGGTCCTTGCGCCTCTGAAAGGGCAACGATCTGCTGAGGGGATTCACGGCCGAAACAATCAACACGCCAAATCAGCCACCCTCCGATCAGCAACCGAAACACAAAATAACCACCAAAACAATCCAAGACCAATCATGGGATCGAGTAGTCCCCCTCTGCCAGCAAAGTTGACGCCTCTCCAAAACGACCATTCCAGCCAGGGGGCCTGAGGTGAGCCGTCGGATGAGCCCGTCGACAGTTCATGACTCCTTCCCTCTCCACCCCCATGCCCTCAGCCTTTCCACAGCGATAAGAGAAGACCGACGCTCTTTCCCTGGGATCGTGGCCATCATGGGCGCAGCCCCACACATCCCGATGGCGCTCAACCTGTCGCTTGGCGCATTCCTGCTCGTTCTGACACTCCTCCAGGCACCTGGCGGGCAGGCGCTAGAACCGCTGGAAACCAAGTGGTAGCAGTCCATCGAAGACGATCTCCGAAATGGAGTTCCGGCAGGGCAGGTCTGCACGAAAGCAAAGATTCAAGCCTCCATCTCCGACGACGTGGCCTTCAAGACATGGGCCTACGACATTGCGAGACGCACCTGCCCGCCTGGAACAGCGGGAAGCAGAACCAGCAATCAACAACCCCAAGCGAGCCCAACCGCACAACCCGTTGCCAAGAAAGCGCCACCCGCCACCTACACCTGGGGCTGTCCGTTGCTCTCCTCCCATAACGCGAGGATTATCGCCAGCGGCCGTCGTCTCAGGATGGCCGCCTGGGGGTGGTTGATGAGCTGTAACGAATGGGTGGCTGCTAAATGCCAGCACTATGGGTATCAAAGGTCACCAAAGCTGAGGTAAACAAGCACGTCATGGCTGAGTGGATACCGGGTCCGTATAAAATCCCAGTGCTGTGCCCCACAATCTCTGCGATCCGTTGGCACAACTGCAGTTTCTTAGAGGATACAAGGAAGGTGAGATCTTCTTAGGCTGACAAAAAGCGGTTGTGGAAGCGGATAGCGGACCCGTCTATATAACGTTAGCTGGTCAAGCCCAAGGTCGCCGAGCACGGGTAGAATAGAACAGATTTCCGGACGTCAGAAGAGCGACAAGCCGCACAATGGAGCCCAGCAATGAAGCATCCCAACGACTCTAGGAGGTCAA
>JBIPLL010000337.1:0-3883 GCA_044368425.1 Beijerinckiaceae bacterium | reverse complement strand
ATCTATATCGATCCGACGCGACCGGTCGCGCGCGCGCTCATCACGCATGGCCATGCCGATCACGCGCGCTCGGGTCACGATGCGGTGCTCGCCACGGCCGAAACGCTCGAGATCATGGCGATACGCTACGGCGCAGGTTTCACGGATGCACGGCAGGTTGCACGGATTGGCGAGCCGATACGCATTGGCGACGTCACGTTCACCTTCCACCCGGCTGGCCACGTGCTCGGCTCCGCCCAGATCGCGATCGAGCGCGGCGGCTGGCGTGTCGTGGTCTCGGGCGACTACAAACGCCAGCGCGACCCCACCTGCCTCCCGTGGGAACCGGTGCGGTGCGACGTCTTCATCACGGAAGCGACCTTCGGCCTGCCGATCTTCCGCCATCCGGCGGCGGTATCCGAGGCGAACAAGCTGCTCGCCTCGCTCGCCTTGTTTCCCGATCGCTGCCACGTCCTGGGCGCCTATGCGCTCGGCAAGGCCCAGCGCATGATCGCAACCCTGCGCGAGGCAGGCCATGACAGTCCGATCTACCTGCACGGGGCCCTGATCCGGCTGACGGAATTCTATGCCGCGCGCGGCCTCCCGATGGGAGACACACGCCCGGTCACGGGTCAGGACAAGGCATCGATGGCCGGTGCAGTGGTGCTATGCCCGCCGAGCGCGATCCAGGATCGCTGGTCGCGCCGCCTGCCGGACCCGCTCACGGCCTTCGCCTCCGGCTGGATGCGCGTCAGGGCCCGGGCGCGGCAAAGGGGAGTCGAATTGCCGCTCATCGTCTCCGATCATTGCGACTGGGATGACCTCACGATCGCGATACGCGAGACCGGCGCCGGCGAGGTCTGGGTCACCCACGGACAGGAAGACGCACTCGTCCACTGGTGCCTGACGAACGGCATCCGGGCACGCCCGCTACATATGCTGGGCTATGGCGACGAGGGCGAGGCGGAGCCTGACATGGCCGGGCCCGTCGATTCAACCGGCGCAGCCGAGGCGGAATTGCCGGCATGAACCGCTTTGCCTCGCTGCTCGACAGCCTCGCCTATGAACCGTCCCGCAACGGCAAGCTGCGCCTGATCGACGCCTATCTGCGCACGACGCCCGATCCAGACCGGGGCTGGGCGCTGGCGGCCCTGACGGGGTCCTTGCGCTTCGCGCAGGCCAAGCCGGCCATGGTCCGAGACCTCATCGCGTCACGCGTCGACCCGGTCCTGTTCAGCCTGTCCTACGATTATGTCGGCGACCTGTCGGAAACCGTTGCATTGCTCTGGCCCGCGCCGCACGGGGTCAATACGCCTCCGCCCCCGCTTTCGGAGGTCGTTGAGGCATTGGCGACCACGACCCGTGCGGCGCTGCCCGACCTGCTGCGCCATTGGCTGGATGCACTCGATGAGACCGGCCGCTGGGCCCTGCTCAAGCTCATCACGGGCAGCCTGCGCATCGGCGTTTCGGCCCGGCTTGCCAAGACCGCCGTGGCGGGTCTTGGCGGGCTGGAGCCCGACAGCGTGGAGGAGGTCTGGCACGGACTGCAGCCGCCTTACCTGGCACTGTTCGCATGGGTCGAAGGGCGCGGCCCTGCGCCTGAAGCGCGCGATCCCGCGCCCTTCCGGCCGCCGATGCTGGCCCACCCGCTCGACGAAGCCGATCATCCCCGCATCAATCCGGCACAATTCGCCGCCGAATGGAAATGGGACGGCATTCGTGTCCAGGTCACGGGCGGCGAGACGGCCGATGGCCGGGTGGTGCGGTTATATTCGCGCAGCGGGGACGACATCTCGACGGCCTTTCCCGACGTGATCGGCGACCTGCTGTCGCGTCCCAGCTTCGCCGGCGCGCTCGACGGCGAGTTGCTCGTCCTTCGCGATGGCCGCGTTGCGAGCTTCAACGAGCTGCAGCAGCGGTTGAACCGCAAGCTCGTGTCGCCCAGGATGATGCGCGACTTTCCCGTCGGCATCCGCGCCTACGACCTGCTTGTCGATGGCGAGGAAGACATTCGCCCACTGCCCTTCGAGGCACGACGAAGCAGGCTGGAAGCGGCGGTCGCGCGCATTGCCTCCCCCATGCTCGACCTTTCGCCGCTCGTCTCCTTTGCCGATCTCGAGGAGCTCGCGCGCCTGCGCCTCGAACCGGGCGAACGCGTGAACCCAGACGATGCGCCGGCAATCGAAGGCTTCATGCTGAAGCGCCTCGACAGCCCCTATCTGCCGGGCCGGCCGAAAGGTCTGTGGTTCAAGTGGAAGCGCGATCCCTTCGTGGTCGACACCGTGCTGATGTATGCCCAGCGCGGCCACGGAAAGAGGTCGTCGTTTTACTCGGATTTCACCTTCGGCGTCTGGCGCGGAGAAGGTGCCGATGCGGAGCTGGTGCCCGTCGGCAAGGCCTATTTCGGCTTCACCGACGCCGAACTGATGGAGCTCGACCGCTTCGTGCGCCGCAATACGGTCAATCGCTTCGGCCCCGTTCGGGAAGTGACGCATACGCGCGAAACGGGCCTCGTGCTCGAGGTCGCCTTCGAGGGACTTCAGGAATCGACCCGTCACAAATCCGGCATTGCCATGCGCTTTCCGCGAGTGAGCCGCATACGCTGGGACAAACCGCCCGCGGAGGCGGACCATATCGGGACATTGCAGGCGCTCCTGAAATCGCGTGCGGCACCGGAACCGATTGCCACGGCGCTTCGTATGCAGGACAGCTCATGAACACGAGACATGCGAACGACGCCGCAAACGCTCTGACAGATCGGGGTAAGCCATGATCCGCAAACTGTACCTTGTGCTTGCCCCCCGCGTGATGCTGACGGTTGCAGCCGCCCTCTTCACAGGGTCGATATTGTGGGCATTTTCGGCAGCTCCGTTCCTGGAGAGCTTCAGCGAGATCGTTGCCATGCCCTGGGGGCTCGTGACGCTTGTCGACCTCTATCTCGGGTTCGTCTGCATCGCGATCCTGATCTGGCTGCTGGAGCCCGACCGGACCATCGCCTTGTCCTGCATCGCGCTGCTGTTCGTGCTCGGCAATGTAGTGACGGCGCTCTGGCTCGCACTGCGCCTGCCCACGATCGGGCGACGGCTCAATCCAGGTCCAGACCCGACAGCGCCGTGACGATCCTCAGCACGATCGCGCTCCCGAACATCGCGAAGGCAGCAATGCCGTAATAGACGGCAAAACCCGTAAAGGTGCGCTGCAGGGTCTGGCCGACGAGCCTTTGCGCGAGTTGCTCCTGCGGACGGTCGCCGGGCTCGAGCATCAGCCAGACTTCGGTACGCCGGTATGGCCGGCGCGGTGCGTGCTCAGCCTTGAAGACGAGAACAAGGCAGCCGACAAGGCACAGCACGGCACCTGTCTTGAGCGCAAGGATCGGGGTCGCCGAAAGCCCGATCATGGTGCAGAAGACGGCGAGGGCACCGAAGCCGCAGCCGCGCGCAACCGAGATCTGCGCGAGAGTTTCCAGCCTTTCCATCCGTTCCTCCGAGGTGGCCAGCCCTGTCAGGGCTGCGCGGCACTTCCGGCTCCAACGCACGCAAGCGGAACGAGGTTCACGACGGCTCTTCGCCTGGCCGCGAACTCACGGATTCGGACTGTGGTATCAAATCGAGGCGCTGTCATTCCTCTCTTGGGCCAGGGAAAATCACATAGCCGTGTTCTTACCCGCCCGAACGCAGCAGCGAGGGCATGGCGATGGCAGCACAAGCCGCGCACCAGATACCCAGCGAGATCGCATCGCTTTGCTGGCGGCCGGTGATGCGCTCGAACAGGGCGGCCGGGACGCCGGCAATGACCAGCGCAGACAGCGACACCAGCAGGGACGTGAAATAGAACAGCAGCAGCGTCGAATTGATGAAGAATGCCGGCCCGAAGAACTTCACCAGGATGAAGGCCGCGTCGAAAT
>JBIPLL010000336.1:0-3886 GCA_044368425.1 Beijerinckiaceae bacterium | reverse complement strand
TGACGCGTGACGGTGTTGCCGCCGTGGCCGAACACGACCATGCCCTTGATGTTGTCGCGCTGGTCGATCTGGTCGGCCGGGAGGTTGACGGCATCGAACCACCGGGTGGTCGTGATGCCGGGTGTCTCCATGTTCTGCTTGCGCGTGCGGGCGGCACGACCTGCCTTGACCGGAACTTCGTCGAAGCGGGCCTGCAGGTAGTCGTACTCGACTTCCCAGACGCGGGCCCAATGGCGCCACGCACCCTCTGCCAGCCCGTAATAGAGCGGCAGGTTCGTGACATCGAGGCCCATATCCGTGGCGCCCTGCACGTTGCAATGGCCGCGGAAGATGTTGGCGCCCGTGCCGGCTGCGCCGACATTGCCGGTGGCGAGCAGCAGCGTGCAGGAGGCGCGGACATTGGCCGTGCCAACCGTCTTCTGCGTCTGGCCCATGCACCAGATCAGGGTCGCGGGCTTCTGCTTGGCGAACATCTCGGCGACGCGCTTCAGCTGCTCGCCCGGGACGCCTGTCAGATCCTCGACCGTCTTGGGATCGTATTTCGCGACTTCCTTGCGCACCGCGTCGAAGCCAAACACGCGCTGCTTGATGAACTCCTTGTCCTCCCAGCCATTCTCGAAGATGTGCCAGAGCATGCCCCACAGCACCGGAATGTCGGTACCCGGGCGCATGCGCACATATTCTGTGGCGTGGGCGGCGGTGCGCGTCATGCGCGGATCAATCACGATCATATTGGCGCGGTTGACCTCCTTGCCCGTCAGGACGTGCTGGAGGGAGACCGGATGCGCCTCCGCAGGATTTCCGCCCATGATGATCATGGTCTTGGAATTGCGGATGTCGTTGTAGGAGTTCGTCTGGGCGCCGTAGCCCCAGGTGTTGGCGACGCCGGCCACCGTGGTCGAGTGGCAGATACGGGCCTGATGGTCGACCGAGTTCGTGCCCCAGAAGGCCGCAAACTTGCGGAAGAGATAGGCGCCCTCGTTCGAGAACTTGGCCGAACCGAGCAGGAAGACCGAATCAGCACCGGACTTCTCACGGATCTGGTTCATCTTGGCCGAGATCTCTGTCAGCGCCTGATCCCAGGAAATCCGGGTCCATTCGCCGTTCACGAGCTTCATCGGGTATTTCAGGCGACGGTCGCCATGGACCAGCTCGCGCACCGCCGCGCCCTTGGCGCAGTGCGTGCCGCGATTGATCGGGCTGTCCCAGGTCGGCTCCTGCCCCACCCAGACGCCGCTCTGCACCTCGGCGGTGACCGAGCAGCCAACCGAGCAGTGGGTGCAGATATTCTTCTTCACCTCGACGGCGACGCCCGGCTTGACGGGGCCGGCCTCAGCCTTGCGCACCGCGCCCACCGTGATCGTGCTCGCCACGACCGCACCGCCGGCCACAAAGCCGGAGCGGCGCAGGAACGTGCGGCGATCCATCACTCCACCCGACAGCCCGCCAAGGGCCGCCTGCAGACGGCCGCGCTGCGCGCTGGCCTCCTTGCGCTTGATCAGCATCGCTGCGTCTCCCTCAATACCGGTTCGTGCGGTAATAGGCCTTCACGTGATCGGTTTCCCGATAGCGGGCTTTCTTCTCGTTGGCGCCAGGGTCGAGCGCCTGTGCGGGCGCCACCGCCAACGGCGCAACCGCGCTGGCCGTGCCGAGGCTCGCGGCCTTCAGGAAGCCGCGGCGGTCGAGGACGGGTTGTCGCTTCTCTTCGGACATTGTTGATCCCCTCCGGTTAATTGCGTCAGGCGGCCATGGAGAAGGCCGCCTCCTCGATTTCGACGATGCGGCGCCCGAGCGTGCCGACGCAGCGATAGAATTCGCCTGCCTCGGCCAGTTCGAGATCCACGAAGAAGCGTGCGGCCCATGGCTTGATGTGCCGGTCGAAAAACACCTGCTCGTCGAGGCCCTCGGCCTCGAAGCGGCGGGTCACGAGACCCGCCATCACGTCGAACAGGATGGCGATGTGATCCTCGGGTTCAAGCGTGCGCCCGTCGCGCTCGACGCCGAGGCGTGCCAGATCCTCGCGCACCCGGGCCAGGGGGCGCTCATGGAGGAAGCCGGTCAGGTAATATGAGGCATAGGGCAGGAACTCACCGCGCCCGACGCCCACGAAGAGGCGGAAGAATTCGCGGCCGAGAGCATCGACGTCCGCAGCCGCGGCCGCACCGGCGAGGGACAGGCGCGCAAGCCCGATCTCGCTTGCATCGCCCCGCAACCGCGACAGGGCAGCGATATCGTCCACCGACGGCGCGCGCCACAGAAGGCGGCCGACCATTGCATAGTTCTCGGCACGGGCCTGATCGACTTCGTCGAGATCGAGCGGCACTGGCTCACCGTCCGACGAGGCATTGTCCGGATAGATGTCGGGACGAAGCTCGTGGCGTACCACGCCGGTGAGTTCCTCGACAGACAAAACGCGTTCTGCGGGGACGCGCTTCCAGTTGGAGATCGTCGGCTGCGAAACGCCAAGAAGCCGCGCGAGAGCCCGTACGCCCCCGGCGGCTGCAATAGCCTTTTCCAGTCCCGAATCCCTGATCAAGCCAGCGTTCCTCGTCGCGCCCATTTCGGGCTGCGTTATATGCCGATACTAAAAGGCTATCACCGCGCGGATTGCAACTATTCCAAGTTGAACTTACTCGGGCAAAGCGCCGCCATGGCGCCTGCGTCGTCCCTTGTCCTGCGCGCCGTCGGCCTGTTGCGGCGCAAGAGACGGTGGCGCCGGCAGAGCCTCCCGTCTGGCGGGCATCGGCTCGGAACTGCGGCGAACTGCCTGTATCAGGGGTAATTCCGGGGCTAATGCCACGGGCTGCAGGGCCGCCATTTCTTGCTGCGGCGCAACATCGACGGCGGGCTCGGCACGATCGGTTGCGGCACCCGTGTGCGTGGCTGCCTCACCGGGCTGTCGCATATGCGACATTTCGCCCCGATTTGTCCGCTCAAGATCTGTGGTTGCGAGGGAATGCACATCCGGCTCGGGATTTCCATAGCCGCGCAGGATGTCGGCGGCCATCTTCGCTACATCGTCGAGCGGGCCGAGCGGGCCGGAACCCGGCACCCCGCCCGGGGTGTTCCAGTCCCACGCATAGTCGGCGAAGGGCACATGTGCCCGGACATGGGGATCGGTCAGCCAGAGCTTGCGCAGGGCGGCCTGCTTCCAGGCGTCCGGCACATTGCGCTTGAGCCAGGGCGTCAGATCGTTCGTCACGTCCATGGTCTCGAGGTCCGGCAATTCGGCCGGATCGACCGGTTCGTTCGCCGGATCAACCGGAACGGGGGGCCGACCTGCCGGGATCTCCCCGCCGGCCGGCGGGGTCGAGGCGTCCGATGCCGTCGTGACGGAGGCCGAATCGGGCTGCGCCGGATCGGCCGCAGCGACCGCCTCCTGCTCGCGTTTGCGGCGCGACCAGCGGGACAGGAAGTTCTCGCCGCTCATTGGTTATCCTCGCGCAACCGGCGGTGCCGTTGCCCATCGCCTGGCTCGCGGCGCGCGAGCGCCTCCGGGTTGGCGCGGTCGCGCTTGCGCTTGATGAATTCGCGCTCGACATGGTTGGCATCGACGAAGGCGGCGAAGGCTGCCGCCACGTCGCGAGGCATCGGCACGCACTCGACGATGTCGCCGACAAGCTCGGTGAACATCTCGCCCTCGGTCGGGTCGACGGTCGCACCGACGATCTCGAGCGCCGGATCGATCCCGGTCGGACGGACGCTGATCCAGACCAGAGGCTGGTCGGTCACCAGATTGTCGCGGTAATTGCCGGTTTCCACACCGAACATGGCCAGCGAGCAGGTTCCGAGAAAGTAATGCTCGATCGGCCCATGGCGGCTCAGCAATGCGCCGGGCGCGAGGTCGGGCGGCGGATAGAGCACCCCGATGGGGCGCCAGGAATGA
>JBIPLL010000719.1:0-3904 GCA_044368425.1 Beijerinckiaceae bacterium | reverse complement strand
ACGGTTTTGGACATCAACGATGTCACGTTGGGTGATCATTCGATTGTTAATAATTACTCGATGACATCAGGTGGCTCGATTAGCGTTGACGGCACGATGACCATCGGTGGTAACGGCAAAATTGTGGCGGTGAATTCGATCACCGACACGGGTGCTGCGAGAGTGGTCGTTAGCGGCGACGCTTTACTAAAGGCCGGTGGGCCGATTACTTTAGCCGACACGGCGAATGCTTCATGGCGTATCTCTGGCGTGACCAACGTTTACACGCCAGGCGACGTGAATCTAGGTCAAGCCGGCAGTTGGGATTCGAACCGTTTGCTAGTCGCGGCGAGCAACGCAGTGGTTTCGGACGTCAACGATGTCACGTTGGGTGATCAAACGATCGTCAATAACTATTCGATGAAGTCGGGTGGCACGATTAGCGTTGACGGCACGATGAGCATCGGCGGTAACGGCCAAATGGTGGCGGCGAATTCGATCACTGACACGGATGCTGCGAGAGTGGTCATTAGTGGCGACGCTCTACTGAAGGCAGGTGGGCCGATTACCTTGGCCGATACGTTGAACGCCTCATGGTGGATCGATGGAACCACAACCGTAACGACACCTAGCGATGTGAGTCTAGGTCAAGGTGGCAGTTGGGATTCGAATCGTTTGTTGATCGCGGCAAGCAACGCAGTGGTTTCTGACATGAACGATGTCACGTTGGGTGATCATTCGATCGCGAATAACTTCTCGATGACATCAGGTGGTTCGATTAGTGTCGATGGCACGATGACTATCGGCGGAAATAGCCAAATGGTGGGGGCGAATTCGATCACCGACACCGATGCTGCTAGGGTAGTCGTAAGTGGGAACGCTTCGCTTCAAGCTGGTATCGCCATCACCTTAGCGGACACTGCGAATGCTTCGTGGCGTATCGCTGGTGTTACAGCCGTTTCTACGCCAGGCGACGTGGGTCTTGGCCAAGGCGGCGGTTGGGATTCCAATCGAATGCGAGTTGATGCCTATGATGCATCCGTTCGAGAGAGCGACGATCTTATTCTGGAGGTTCTGCGCATACTAAATGATTTCCGATTGTACGCATTCGGTGAGGTAGCCGACAGCACTGCGGCCCAATTGCAGGTCGATGACGAATTCAGGGTTGTTGCCTCGAGAATTCAGTTATCAGACGATGCCGGTGACCGTTTGATTGTTGGAGGAGCTGCGTTCCTTCAAGACATAGCCGGGGGAATATCTATCGGCAAAATGGGTTTTGTTTCCTTCGGTTCGATCGGCCTGTTAGGTACTCATGCTGAAATTGCTCAAGATACGGAAACGCGGCTGGATGGGGTTCTTCTTCAGTGGTTGGCGCTTGAATCCGTACAAAGGATCACTCAGACGGGATTGGACACGGGAGCAGGAGTCTGTGCTGTTGTAATTCATGGAAATGCTCACTTCGATTTTTCGTCTGCTATAGGTGCCGTTGAGCTAATTCGGGCGTCCACGAACCCCTCGGTAGTTTTAAGTGATGGGGACTGGATGGACAATTTTATCGGAGGAACGATTTCAGCCGACCACTTAAACGGAAACTTTCAACTGCGCAATATCGCAGCATCGCCTATTCTAGGGGCATTGAATGGCCGGGTGATAGATCTCGTGGTTTGGAATCCAATGGCTGATATCGAAATTGGTCGACAATTACAAAACGCGTTTGGAAGTGTCGATCTGATTGCTGGGATGGATGTCTTAGCGAATGCTCGATCTGGGGCATGTCATGCAGTAACTGGTATGGAATCCTGGTCCTTCATCACCAACCCTCATGCAACGGTTACTACCCACGGAATCCGATTGGATGTTGCGAGCGATATGACTGTTTTGGCTGCATCGACGATTCGTCTATCCGATCGGGTCACGGAATCGCTCGTGGTTGCAGGAACACTATCTGTCGTCTCATGGGGAGGTGGAGATATCCATTTAGGTGGAGCAGGACTACTGGAAACAGGGAGCTTAGGCGTCTCTAGCCAGCCAGACGCCAACCGATCCGTTGGAGATGTTCAAATTAGGCATCATGGAGATCTCAGTTTGGTTGAAGCGGTGTTGCCTGCACCGGATGTGCACGTCGTGAATTCGCACGCCAAAGATCTGACAGTTCAAAGCTCTGGAGACATCGAAGACACTTCGTCTCTACGATTCGATATTGAAGGTTATTTGAGGATCGGTGCCTTTGGAGATATTCGATTAGCAGACCATATTGCGGATTCCTGGAGCGTGATTGGTGTTGCATCGATTGAAAGCGCGAATGGATCGATTGATGTAGGACGCGGGGGAACCGTTCACTTGGCGGACGTGACAGCTTATGCCCACCAAGGGCGGATCAGTTTTGGCGGTGGGTGGGTTTCTCTCGGTGACTTATCTCTATTTGCTAAACAGATTGCGGTCGATGAAAGTACAAGTACAACCTTAGTCGATGTGTTTGCCACGGAAACGCTATCCGTTAGGAGTATGGGAAGTATTACGAACACCCAGTTATACGATGCAATTGGACAGGAAGGAGTTTATTCTCCAATCGCTGAGTTCTATGCGGCATCGTACGTGCATCTTTCGGGCACGAAGATTGGGGCTGTAGACATCACGGCAATGAGGAACGGTGAGTTGATTCCGGACTCGCTGTTTTCATTGAATCAAGTTGCAGATCGAGTTGGCCAAAAGTACTTGGGAATACTTGGTAGCAATTTGCCTCCAGGCATCTCAGCATCGAATCGGCTCATCAGTGGTGAAACTGTATCGGATTTGTATTCCCGCGCTTCATACATAGAATCCATTGGGCGTGATTATGGCGTGTTTTTCCGCAACGCTGGATCGGTGGAGATCGGCCATGTAAACGCGTTTGGGGATACAGTAAATGTTTTGTTGGAGACGTTGCCAGGTAATTCGCTTACTATTTCTGGAGGTGTTTCCCAGGTTTACTTCGGTCAATCGCCCGGTAAAATCGTCTTGATCTCTGGCGCCGAACTATCGATGAATCCCGGGGCATCCGTAGAAATTGTTGCATCCAATTTAGATCCTTCCACCCTGCGACATGTGCTACACCCTGAACTAACCGCACTGGCGTTTGATGGTGGACGAGGGCCCGCTACAGGGTTTCTTTCAACTCGGGATATTCTCTATGCGGCCGATCTTGCAGCGGATAATGGAACGCAAAATGTGCTTCAGCGTCTTTCTACCCAGGTAGGAATAAAGGGTGAGTATGGATTTCAAATCTTGATTCAGTATGCGGATGGTAAATCGCAACTTTTTGATAACTATTCTGAACTCTATGATTCGCTTCGGGCAGGAAATCCCTCCACTCTGTGGAACGGTACCATTCCCGCCCACATCGCAACATCGGATGCAGCCGTAGCAGAGCGAGCCGTACCATTCAGTGATTCATTTTTAGCCTCTTTCCAGACCCTACCTACCACAGCTGTATTCCGTCGTTCCAGTGAGATTTTCTTGTTCGAAAATGGAGGCTTGCAAGATGCGTCGGTGCGGTTTATCGATTTGACTCCACAATCGGATTTCGTGGATGACGTTTATGCTCCAGGTCGTAAAATGAGTTTGCCGATGCCTACCGAGATTGTAGTAACACCGACGATTCTCAGTGCACCGGTTCGAGCACTTCCAGTGATCGAGACAACGTATCCAAGCATCACAGGAGATGTGGAGATGCGTAATGTTACTGAAAACGCTGTGGAAGTAATTGTGATTCGGGTTGGGTTCGATGACAGGAACCAAGACGGTCAACCCGACTCAACTGAGCTTCCGGATCGCGGTGAAGTGCAAGTGGTCATGTTAAAGTCAGCTGAGATGCAGGAGATTTTGCGACGAGCCAGCAAATTGCCGAGTGTACGAACAAACTTGCTTAACGGTGAACTCGAACTCG
>JBIPLL010000334.1:0-3908 GCA_044368425.1 Beijerinckiaceae bacterium | reverse complement strand
GTCTTGCGGGCGCCAGCCCCCGGCATGCCGCTCAAGCGCGGCGATCCGGTCCTCGATCGTCGGATGGGTCGAGAGCAGGCCGGCGAGACCCTTCGCCGGATTGTCGAGGCACATTTCACGGACGCTCTCGGGCGCATCCGGCAGCGCGCTGCGGCCGTCGATCTTGAGAAGCGCCGAGATCAGGGCCTCGGGCCTCTTGGTCAGCTCGACGGCCCCGGCATCGGCCAGATATTCGCGCGAGCGTGACAGAGACAGGCGCACGAGGACCGATAGCACCCAGGCCGCCGTTACGATCGCCACCGCCGCGAGCGCAACCTTGCCGAGGCCGTCTGATCTGCTGCTGCCGCTGCTGCGGCGGCCGGCACTGCCGACCAGCCGCCAGACGAATTCGAACGCGAATGCGATCATCCCGACCATGACCATCGCGATGACCAGCGTCTTGACGTCCTCGTTGCGGATATGGGTCAGCTCGTGTGCCAGCACGGCCTCGATCTCGTCGATGGTCAGGTTCTCGATGAGCCCCCGCGTCAGGGTGATCGTGTACTGGTCCACCGTCAGGCCGGTGGCGAAGGCGTTCATGGCCGGCGTTTCGATGACCTGAAGCTTCGGCATCTGCATCCCGCGCGAGATGCACATCTGCTCAAGCTTATTATAGATGGCAGGCGCCAGGCGACGGTCCAGCGGACGCGCGGACATCATCATGTCGATCATCGACTGATGCAGGAAATAGGCGATCCAGACCCACAGCGCGACGCCGATCAGAATGGCCGGAGCCGATCGCATGGTTAGGCGCCAGGCATGATGCGCGATCTCGAGGGCGGGCGCATCCTGCACCAGGAACCCTACGCCCAGCATGATGATGGCGAAGGCAATGGCGAGGCTCAGCCCGAACAGGCTCGCCAGCAGGACCATCGAGCGGATCTCGTTGGCGCGGATATGCCGGTAGAGACCGAATGAGCCAGCCATCGGCTGTTCCTCCGCGAGCCGACGGCGCGGACGCTAGAACTGAACCTGCGGGGCGACGGCGATCCTGGGCCTGTTGCCAGCATCGATCTCGAAGAACTGGGACTTCGAGAAGCCGAGCGCGCGCGCGAACAGGATCGCCGGAAACTCCTCGATGGCGGTATTCAGCTCGTTGACCGCATTGTTGTAGAACCGCCGCGCTGCCGCGATCTTGTCCTCGATCACGGACAATTCGTCCTGCATGCGGAGGAAATTCTCGTCAGCCTTGAGCTGGGGATAAGCCTCTGCGAGCGCGAACAGGCCGCCGATGGTCAGGCCCAGCTGAGCCTCGGCCGCCGCCTGGACCGGGCTGCCCTTCGGCGCCTCCAGGGCTGCGGAGCGGGCGGAGATGACCGCGGTGAGCGTCTCCCGCTCGTGTCCGGCGAAGCCCTTGACCGTCTCGACGAGATTGGGAAGCAGGTCGTGGCGCTGATGCAGATGGACGTCGACATCGGCAAATGCCTGCGCAACCCTCTGGCGCAATGCCACAAGGGCATTGTAGATCGAAATTACATAGATAACGATCGCCAGCAGAATGAATAAAATCATCCATTCCATTGCAAGAACCTTCCGATTGGATTCCCGGAGCTTCGCAGCCACCGGCTGGAAGATGTGTTGCAATGCCTTTTACACCCAAGATCCTACCAGTTCATTTCCAGCACAGCGAAGTGGTCAGGCTTGATGCGGATCAAGGGCGGATTGCCCCCGACCTCTAGGATGTGCGGACTTTGGATCAGCAGCCACCGCCAGGCGAGGCTCAACGTGAATTCTCCATTGGCCGCACACGCCACACCTCCTGCCGCGGCTCCGGCACTGCCATCCGCGCAGGGCATGTCGCAGCTCATGCGCGGGCTCCTGTTCGCGGCGGTTCCCGGGCTCGGAATTGTCGGCTGGCTCGTGCTTGGCCCCTTGCTCGGGTTCCAGCCGGCAGCGCAGGCGCTGCTGGTCGCAGGCGCGGGGATCGTGCTTGCACGGCTGTGCCTCTCCATCGTGACCAGCCTGCGGGCCGGAGAGTTCGGGCTCGACATCATCGCGGCGCTGGCGATGGCCGGCGCACTGGCTGCGGGCGAATATCTCGCGGGCACGGTCGTGGCCCTGATGTATGCCGGCGGGCAGGCGCTCGAGGACTATGCGCAGGATCGCGCCGGGCGCGAGATGACGGCCCTGCTTGCCCGCGTGCCGCGCAGTGCACGCCGCCTGACGGCCACCGGGATCGAGGAGATCCCGATTGGCGCAGCCTTGCCCGGCGACCGCCTCCTGATCGCGGCCGGTGAAGTCATGCCGACCGACGCGGTCCTGGCGAGCGCACGGGGCGTCTTCGACGAATCCGCGATGACCGGCGAATCCCTTCCGGTCAACCGGCTGTCCGGCGATCCGCTGACGAGCGGCATTCTCAATGCCGGCGAGCCCGTCGAGGTTGTCGTCGAGAGACCTGCCGCAGACAGCACCTATGCCGGCATCGTTCGCCTCGTGGAGGCGGCGCGGCGCTCCAAGGCGCCAATGGCGCGGCTGGCCGACCAGTATGCGCTGGGCTTCCTCGCCGTGACGATCATCATGGCGGGAGGCGCCTGGGCGCTGACAGGCGACCCGCTGCGCGGTCTTGCCGTGCTCGTCATCGCGACCCCCTGCCCGCTCATCCTCGCCGTGCCGGTCGCGATGGTGGCCGGCCTGTCGCGGGCGGCCAGACGCGGCATTCTCGTCAAGTCGGGGCGTGCGCTCGAGGGACTGGCGCGCGTGCGCCGCCTGATCGTCGACAAGACCGGAACGCTCACCCATGGCGAAGCGCAGCTCAGCCATATCGTCACCAGAGAGGGACAATCGGAAGACACTCTTCTGCGACTGGCGGCCGGGCTGGCCCAGGCGTCGCGTCATCCCATCTCGCGCGCTCTGGTGGCCGAGGCGGGCGCGCGCGGGGTCGCGCTTCCGGTTCCTGCGAACGCCGCCGAATTTGCAGGCGCAGGCGTCACCGGCACCGTCGAGGGCCATGAGGTCGTCATCGGCAGCCCGGGCTTCGTCGCACAGCGCAGCGGCAGCGAGATCACCGGGAATGCCCCGCCGGCTCCCGGCGAGACGCATCTGGCGGTCGCAGTCGACGGCCTGCCGAGCGCCGTCTTCGTCTTTGGCGATACGATCCGCAACGACACGCGCGACACGCTCGCAGCCCTCAGGGGGCACGGAATCGAGCGCATCGTGCTCGTGACCGGCGACCAGGAGGCCATCGCCGCCCCCATGGCACGCGAACTGGCGCTCGACGGCTATGAGGCGGACGTGTCGCCACAGGGCAAGATCGAGGCGGTCGCGCGCGAGGCCAGGGGCGGGCCGACATTGATGATCGGCGACGGGCTGAACGATGCCGCCGCACTGGCACGGGCCGATATCGGCGTGGCGCTGGGCGCGCGCGGCAGTGCGGGAGCAGCGGAGGCGGCCGACATCGTCATCTTGGTGGACAGGCTCGACCGCGTCGCCGACGCCATCGACATCGCCCGGCATACCCGCCGGATCGCCCTGCAGAGCGTGACCGTCGGCATCGGGCTTTCCTTCTGCGGGATGGTGCTGGCAGCAGCCGGCTACCTGCCGCCGCTCGCCGGAGCGCTGGCACAGGAGGCGATCGACATCGCCGTCATTCTCAACGCGCTTCGGGCGCTGGGCGGGACTTCGCGCGGCGGCCAGGCAGCTTAGGGAAAGATCGCCATGGCATCCCGGCTTTCACCTGACGCAGAGCCATCGCAGAAGGCCGGCAAGCACCGCTTGCGTGCGCCGGGAATTGATGCAACGTTAGCTCATTGTTAATTATCAAGTCAGACAAGTTAACCTTAATAATCGGTTTACCGGATCCAGATGCAGCAAGTGCTGGAGTTTCGTTGCGCGACGCGGATGATAGGACCGAGGCCAGCGTGGCAAGCGGA
>JBIPLL010000424.1:0-3200 GCA_044368425.1 Beijerinckiaceae bacterium | reverse complement strand
ATTGGCCCGGTACGTGCTTGCCGGATCAAGGGCTCTGGCAAGATTCCAGAAGGCGCGGCTCTCGACGACGCCCTGCGTACCAGCCTCGACCCCAAACTTGACGAATCCACCATTGAAATCGAACCGCAGCGGATCTCGCGCTGGCGCCTGCTGCGCAAAGGCTGATCCTGCGCAGAAGGCCGTAACAACGGCAGCGAGGAACCACGGAGACGCTTTGGTGCTCAACGATCTGCTCTGGGTCATGTTCAGAAGAACCGCTTGACGCCGACAGTGACCGAACCGCGATCCTGCCGGTCACCCCCTTTTCGACCGACGGAAATCGACGCGGCCGTGCGGGCATCCAGCATGACGCTGCCCCCAAGTTTTATCTAGTTCTGAGTTCGTTTCCGGGGATTTTTGAGCCTGCCCCCGATGTTGGACCGGCTCGCTGGCCGCTTCCAGGGGGTATGAGCCTGCCTCCCGCCGCCGAGGCACAGGTGGCGTCCCCCCATCACCGCTTCTTCGTCTTCGCCTTGTTCCACAAGCTGGCGCGGTAGTAGTGGATGGCCATGGGGTCGCGGTTGGGCCAGATGCCGATCCTGTCCATGATCGTGTCCCGGAAGACGGTTTGCGAGGCGATCTTCCCTTCGAGGACGCGGCGGGCCCGCCGGCCTGTCGCGGTCTCGAGTTCCTCTTGCAACTGCGCGATGTCTGCCTGCGCGGCGTCGCGCAGCTCGGCCAGCGCGACCCAGACCGCCTGCTGCTCGCGGGTCACCGGGCCCCGGAACCGGACGGTGCCGGTGGTCATGTCGATCTCGACGTCGTCGGGATGGGGCAAGGGCTCGGGCCCCGTGATCCCCAGCTGCTGGCGGCGGGCAAGCTCGCGATCCCACTTGACCTTGTAGTCGAAGGCCGTGTCCAGCCACTGGGCATGCTGCGCCTTGCGCGCGCTCTCGGTGCGATGCAGAAGCTCCGAGAACAGCTTCTGCGAGCGGTGCTGCCCCCTGGCGGCGTTGAGCGCGAGCGAGCGGATGATCGCCTGCGCGATTGGAACCGTGACCTGGCGGTCGCCGTCATTGACCCTGATGTCCCGGTAGGCCTCGGCCAGCACGATGCTCTTGAGCCGCTCCTCGTCCATGGCCGGCAGGCGATTGCGCGAGCCCCTGGGTCGCCCCTTGGGATTGCCTGACTGGCCCTTCTGGAAGCGGGTCGCGGCCGGCGGCTTGCCATAGCCCACCTCATAGGGCGCCGGCAGGCGGGAGGGCCCGAGGCGTGGAGGCCTGGCCATGCGCTCTACGGCTCCGCCACGGACGCGGGCGCCTGTGTGGCGGCGCGCGGCCAGCCGCAGGCCAGCTGGATGGCGTCATCCTTCGCATGGGCCTCCCAGCGGGCGATGATCCGGTTGCAGTAGAGCGGATCGAGTTCGACGAGGCGTGCCCGGCGCCCGGTCTTGTGCGCCGCGATCAGGGTCGAGCCCGAGCCCCCGAACAGGTCGAGCACGATCCCGTTGCGCTGCGAGACGTCCCTGATCGCGTCGGCGATCATCGCCACCGGCTTGACCGTGGGATGCAGCGCCAGCTCCTCCATCCGCCCGGCCCTGAGCGTGTTGACGCCCCGGTACTGCCAGACATTGGTCCGGTAGCGCCCGTGCTGGCCCAGCTCGAAGCTGTTGATGTGGGGCGCCGTTCCCTGCTTGAAGGCGAAGACCAGCTCGTGCCGGGAGCGGTAGAAGGTCCCCATCCCGCCATTGTCCTTGACCCAGACGATCAGGTTCTTGAGCTCGGCATGGACCCCCGCCCCGGCGGCCAGCATCTCGCCCATGTGGCGCCAGTCCATGCAGATGAAGTGGATCGCGCCGTCCTGGCTGTTCTCCACCAGCCGCTCGAAGGCACGGCGCAGGAAGGCCGTGAACTGCGCCGCGCTCATCTCGCCCGAGGCTTGCGCGAACTCGCGGTGCCTCACCTTGCCGAGCCCGCTGACATGGCCCTCGATCGGCACATTGTAGGGCGGGTCGGTGAAGGCCATCTGCGCCGTCTCTCCCGCCATCAGGAGGTCGAGGGTCGCTGGATCGAGCGCATCACCGCAGACAAGGCGATGGGCCGCAAGCTGCCAGAGATCCCCGGGCGCGCAGCGGGCGGGCGCATGGGCAGGCTCGAGGTCATCCAGCGGATTGCCCGGCTCCTGCGGGACCTGCTCGTCGATCAGCCGGTCGACCTCCGCGATCGAGAAGCCGGTGATGCCGATGTCGAGATCGATCTCCTGCGCCAGCAACGATCGCAGCTCGTCGGCCAGCAGGTCCTCGTCCCAGCCTGCATTCAGCGCGAGCTTGTTGTCGGCAAGCATGTAGGCCCGCTTCTCGGCCGGGCTCATGTGGTCGAAGCGCAGGCAGGGAACCTGCTCCAGCCCCAGGAGCCTCGCGGCCTCGACCCGGCCATGGCCTGCGAGGATCGTGCCGGCCTCGTCGATCAGGACGGGGTTGGTGAAGCCGAAGCGCCCGATGCTGTCGGCGATCTGGCGGATCTGTTTGCGGGGGTGGGTGCGCGCGTTGCGGGGATTGGGGCGCAGGGTACCGGTGGCCATCCACTGGATGCGGTAGTCTGCGATGACGGGACGCTCTTCAACAGACATGCGTGTCCTTTCCTGATCCCCTGCCGTCCTCCCGCCTCCATGTCTATTGCCGTTGCTCCCGCCTTCACCATGCGGGTTGATTCGTATTTTCCTGTTTTGTTCCGGGCGCGCAAGCGACTCCCGCCCCCAGTCAACAGCCAGTCCATCGGTCGGGCACCTGCCCGTGCGCCGGCCGGTTGTTCCGCTGGACTTCACCCGCCAGGCAAGCATCGCTGTGTCAGGCCCGCTCACGGGCCTGTTCCGGTGACGGCGGCAATCCTGCTGCCGCACCACGCAAGGAACAGGCCCCATGACACGATCGCCCAAGCCCCGTCAGACCAGACGCTCCATCCCCGCCGCTGCGACCGGGACCAGCGCGCCCGCACAGCCTGCCAGCAAGCTCGCCACGCTGATCGCCCTGCTGCAATCGCCCGATGGCGCCACCATCGCTGCCCTGTGCGCGGCCACCGGCTGGCAAAGCCATTCCGTGCGCGGAGCGATGGCCGGCACGCTCAGGCGCAAGGGCCATGTCGTCACCTCCACCCGGCCCGATGATGGGCCTCGCCGCTACCGGATCGGAGCCCCGGCATGAGGAGACGCTCCGCCACCCCGAT
>JBIPLL010000718.1:0-3929 GCA_044368425.1 Beijerinckiaceae bacterium | reverse complement strand
CCATGTCTTTATTAACAACTGCAACTGCTACCGAAACAGGCGCTTCAGCAATTACGTACGCTAATCTAGAAACTATTGTTTCAAAATTTGCTACTACACCTACAGGCAGTGGTGTTAATGGTTCTAATAACACAGCACTTGGAACAGCTTTAACTGCGGTTGGTGTAACTGGCGCTAGCCAAGCATTATTTTCATCTGAAGTAGTTAGTGCGGATACAATTAATGCTCCAGCTTTGGCTGCTTCACCTAAATATGTAAGAATTAGACATATTAAAGAATTTCCAACAATTGGTACACCTGCAAATATTGTTAAAGTGCCTAATTATGGTAAGAAAAACTCTATCCAAATTCAAGGCCAAGCTGATGCTCCAACAATGGAAGTGACGCTTAACTATATTCCTGCATTGTGGGCTGATGGTAATGTCTATGGCGGTACAGATGCAGCAACTTCTAAAACATTTGCTAAAATTGGTGATGGCCGTGTTTATATCTTCAGATTCTCTTTATTAGATACTAGACCAGAAGGCTATGATGCAGAAGTTGATGCTTCAGGTGATGGCGACGCTATTGGCGGTGATGGTTCTACTTCATTGAATCAAGTTGAAAATACAAGCTATTACTTCTTAGGTAAATTAGAAGCTTTAGAAGTAACTCCTAGTTTAACTGATGCAATTACAGCTAAATTAACAATTGCTGTACAATCAGAAGTTTATGGTGCATTTACTGTAAACTAATTTAACTTTCCTCTTATGAGGAATGCGTAGCAGCTGGCGCAATTAAAACACCAAAGCTGCGTTTAATTAAAGGATAATTATGGCACAAGATAAACCATTTAGCTTAGAATATGTGGTTGGCATAACTGTCAAACATATGTTAAAAAGCATAGATATTAGCATTAATAAAACATTCGAAAGAACGAAAGACGATACTTTGTCTCCTGAAAAGAAAACAGAGGCTTTCGAAACACTCTCAATTTTACATCAAATGCGAGCACAACTAGATGAACGCAAAATTAATCAAGGTAAGTAACATGTCAGAAGCAAAAGGTATCAAAGCTCTTGTTGGTCAACGTATGACTAAAACAGTTAAATTTTTAACCGGAGATGTTAAAATCTCTAAATTGACCGTCTCTGAAGTTTTAGAAATTCAAAATAAAGCTAAAGATGCAGATAAAGATGAATCAATTGGTTTGGAATTAATTAAAACAGTAATTCGTTCTGCTGTAGAAGGCGGTACTGAATTAGACGATAGCGAATTTGATAATTTCCCAATGGACGAATTATCTAAATTGTCTAATGAAATTATGAAATATTCTGGTCTAGGACAAGATGCGGGAAAGTCTGCTTAGGCCCTGAAGAACTACCTATATTTGAGTTAGCCTT
Organism: Beijerinckiaceae bacterium; assembly: GCA_044368425.1. Taxonomy (GTDB): domain Bacteria; phylum Pseudomonadota; class Alphaproteobacteria; order Rhizobiales; family Beijerinckiaceae; genus JBIPLL01. The sequence goes on along the minus strand of JBIPLL010000718.1, from coordinate 2,547 downwards.
TCATTTGAAAATGCCTGTATATAAAATATACGAAGATATGACATATGAAGAGCTTTTAGGCTGGTTTAGTTATTTAGAACAAAGGCCTATTGAATGGCGAGCAGACGACAGAGCTGCAAAGCTTATTCAAGTACAGGGAGTTAAAGAAAAACCTTGGCAACTTTTTACTTCATTAGATGCTATTTATAATCCAAAATCTAATCAAGATAAGGAAGAAGGCGAATTTGATCCTAATAGTTTCAAACGTTCTGGATTCTTCCAACAATTAGCTAAGGCTTCTGGTGGCGAACAATTATTAGGAAAGTAGATGTCTGTTAAAGTTAATATAGATCTTTCTAAAGAGCTTTCTAAAGAAGGTGAAAAAAGAAAAAAGATCGAAATGGAAAAACTAGTTAACTCTTTAAGAGATGCTACTCCTGTTGATACAGGACGTGCCAGAGCTGGCTGGAAAGTTGAAGAAAATAAAATAATTAATGATGTGGAATACATTGATGAATTGAACGCAGGCTCAAGCAAGCAAGCACCTTCACATTTTATTGAAAGAACACTACTAGCGAATCGAAACGTAAGTAGCAACGGTACAATAGTTGTACCAAAATAAAAGATGATCATACCCCTTTATTAATGCCTGATGGTGTTGGTAAAGGGTTTTTAATGGAGATTTGACAATGTCGGGTATCGTAATTGATGTCGAAGCTAATACAAGGAAAGCGCAGAAGAATCTAGACGAAGTAAATGTTGCAGTTAAAAATATCTCATCAAGTGTAGATGGGTTGACTAATGGATTTAAAAATGCTTTTGTTGCCCTTGGAACAGCATTCACAGCGGGTCAATTATTTGACCAATTTAAAACAATTACAAGTGATTTACAACAAGTAGAAAATCAAATAGCACTTGTAACAGGGCGCTCATATGAGCTATTAGAAGTTCAAAGAAAACTAAGAGATGTTTCAAAAGAAACATACGCATCATATTCAGATACTGCTTCTGTATTTGCTTCTTTTGGCAGATCGATGGGAGATGTTAAAACATCTTCAGCTGATTTGTTAAAACTCACAACTACTATACAAAAAGCTATTGCAATTTCTGGATCAAGTCCTGAGGCCGCGAAAGCCGCTATTATACAATTAGGGCAAGGACTTTCAGCAGGTGCATTGAGAGGTGAAGAGTTAAATTCTGTAATGGAGCAAACTCCGCGTATTGCAAAAGCTATTGCAGACAGCATGCACTTAACCTTAGGCGCAATGCGGTTACAAGCAGCAGAAGGAAAATTAACAACTGAAGTTCTAGTAAGGTCTTTTAAAGAGCAAGCTAAGGTAATTGATAAAGAATTTAATAACGTAATACCTACAGTTTTATCAGGGTTAACGCGAATTACTGAAGAAGCTGAATTAATTGGAAATTCTTTTGCAAAGGGCTTAGGCGCAATTAATCTGACTGGGCAAACTCTCAGTAAACTGGCCGATACATTAGGTACTACAGCCGATTCTGCATTTATTATTGGCGCTAGCATTACTAGTACTTTTAAAAATATTTCAAATTCACTAGAATACAGTCTTGCTGCTACTATCATAAGAGTCAAAAGACTATTTATGGCTTTTTCAGGAGCATTAGTTGAAACAGGAATTGCAACGTTCATCTCTAATACTGCAGAATTGCTTACTGTTTCTTTTAACAATATATTTGGCGCATACGAACGAAATAGGATTAGACTAGGTAAGTTGATTAAAGCGCCAATAGAAGGCAATTTATTCTCAAGAATTTTTGCTTTTCCTGCAGGGGCGCTCAAACAAAACTTTACAGATATAAACGATTTATTAACTCTTGAAGTTAAAAGAATGGGGATTGACTTTAGAATAAAAGTAAAATTCCTAACTAAAGTATTTAAATTTGCAGGACAAGATCTCTGGTTGGCATTCTCAGAAGGCGTTGCAGATGCCTCTAAAACAGTATTTAGATGGACTTCTACATTAGCATTTTTCAAATATAATTTTAAATTATTACTTGGCGATATCATTACTCTGGCTTCTGAGTTCTTAGCCGCTGCAGCTGTTTCATTTGATACAGATGGGATGATTAATAATTTCTTAAATGGATTTTCCCCAATATTAGGTACATTAAGTAGAATTTTTGCAAATGTATTAAATCTTGCAAGCAGCTTTATGGACACCCTTTATAAAGAATTGTCTAATTCTGGATTTGGTGCAATAAGTTCTATATTTGAACCTTTTGCTAAAATATTAAAATGGATTATACCTGTATCTTTAGACTTTTTATTTGTTTCTGATAAGAGTCTTGTAGATACGACCACAGCTTTTGTTTCTAATACATTAAATCAAGTTCTTATTGGTGTAGAAAAATCCACTAAGTTTTTAATGGAACTTGACATTTATACATTTTTGAGTGATGAACTTACTCAAGTAGCAATGCTCTTTTCTGAAGTTTTTAATACTATCGAAGAATGGATAGATAGAATTGCTAATGCACTATCTAAAATAAGCTTGGGAGATGGCGTTACAAACTTGTTTGATGGTATATTACTACAAA
>JBIPLL010000331.1:0-3931 GCA_044368425.1 Beijerinckiaceae bacterium | reverse complement strand
CTCGCATCGGCCATGATCGGTCGCGAGCGTGATCGCGGTCGCGGGATTGGCAGATGATTCCGGCGGGCGATGACCTATCTTCGCAGGATGCGAATCGTGCCCGGCCGGGCAGGCGAGGGAACAGCAGATGACGACAGTGACACGTCGGGGGCTCCTGAAGGCTGGTGGCGCTCTCATGGGTGCAGTTGCCGCGCCGGGAGTCGCGACGTGTCTCTCGGCTTTCGCGGGGACCGCCCAGGCGCAGGAGGTATTCGGTCCGCCGGCCCATGGCATGTCGGTGTTCGGCGACCTGAAATACCCCGCCGGGTTCCGGCACTTCGACTATGTGAACCCGGCCGCGCCGGTTGGCGGGGCCTTTATCACCCAGATCACCTCGATCAGCGGCAACCAGAATTTCGAGACGTTCAACACGCTCAACATCTTCGTTCTGAAGGGCGTTGGTGCTGCCGGGATGAGCGCGATCTATGACAGCCTCATGTCGAGTTCCGCCGACGAACCGGACGGGATGTATGGCCTCGTGGCGGAGAGCGTCGCAGTCTCACCGGACGGGCTCGCCTATCGCTTCGTGCTGCGGCCGCAAGCGCGCTTCCACGACGGGTCGCGGATCACGCCGGCCGACATCGTTTTCACGATCGACACGCTCAAGACCAAGGGGCATCCCAATATCGCGTTGTCGCTGCGGGATGTGACGGGCGCCCGTGAGGATGGGCCCGACGCCGTCGTCGTGACCTTCGCCAAGGGCCGCAGCCGAACGCTTCCGCTCATGGTGGCCGGGCTGCCCATCTTCTCTAAGGCATATTATGCGACACGGGAATTCGATGCCGCGACGCTCGAATCGCCGCTCGGCTGTGGAGCCTACAAGGTGGGGCGCTTCGAGGTGGGACGCTTCATCGTATTCGAGCGCGTGGCCGATTACTGGGGTGCCGAGCTGCCGGTGAATGCCGGGCACAACAATTTCGACCGTATCCGCTACGAATATTTCCGCGACGAGGAAGCGCGCTTCCAGGCGTTCACGTCGGGGATCATCGTGTTCCGCGAGGAATTCACCTCGCGCACCTGGGCGACGCGCTACACGTTCCCCGCCTTCACGGAGGGTCGGGTGAAGCGCGAGATCGTGCCGGACGAGACGCCGTCTGGCACGCAGGGATGGCTCTTCAACCTGCGCCGCGACGTGTTCAAGGATGCGCGGATTCGCGAGGCTCTGGGGCTGGCCTTCGATTTCGAATGGACCAATGCGAATGTGATGTTCGCGTCCTATGCCCGCACGCGCTCCTATTTCGGGAATTCCGAGATGGAGGCCAAGGGCTTGCCGCAAGGGCGCGAGCGCGAATTGCTGGAGGGCCTGCGTGGCAGGGTGCCGGACGAGGTCTTCGGCGAACCCTTCTCGCCCCCGGTCTCGGACGGAAGCGGCCAGGACCGCAATCTCCTGCGCCGTGCCTCGCAAATGCTCGCCGCCGCCGGCTGCAAGCGCGAGCGCGACAGGCTGCTCACGCCTGCGGGGCGTCCTTTCGAGTTCGAATTTCTCGACCGCGACGAGCGGCTGCAACCCCATACGCAGCCCTTCATCAAGAACCTGCGATTGCTGGGCATCGACGCGCGGCCACGTGTCGTCGACCCGTCGCAGTATCAACTCCGGCTGAACGATTTCGACTTCGACATTGTCAGCAGCCGAACAGTCATGTCGCTGACGCCGGGCGAGGGACTGCGGCTGATGTTCGGCTCGACGGCTGCCAATACGCGTGGCTCCTCCAACATTGCCGGCATTGCCGATCCCGCCATTGACACACTGCTCGATGCCGTCATCGCCGCTGATACGCGGTCCGAACTCTATGCGGCCTGCCGGGCGCTCGACCGGGTGCTGCGCGCGGGCCGCTACTGGGTGCCGGCTTGGCACAAGCCGGAATCGTGGCTTGCGTACTGGGACATGTTCGGACGACCCGAGAAGTTGCCTCGCTACGGGCATGGCGCGCCCGGCATATGGTGGCACGACGCCGACAAGGCGCGCCGGATCGGCAAGGGCTGACGCGTGGCCGCCTATATCGCCAGACGCCTGCTCCTGATGATCCCGACCCTGTTCGGGATCCTGCTGATCTCGTTCGTGCTGGTGCAATTTGCGCCGGGCGGGCCGGTCGAGCGCATCATCGCGCAGTTGCAGGGGCATGATGCCTCGACCTCGTCGCGCGTTGGCGGCGGCGGGGGCGATCTCGCCGGGGGCGGGCAGGGTGAGGGCACGAATTCGGCCTATCGCGGCGCGCAGGGGCTCGATCCGGCCTTCATCAAGCAGCTCGAGCAGCAATTCGGCTTCGACAAGCCGGCTCATGAGCGTTTCCTGAAGATGCTCTGGGACTATGCGCGCTTCGATTTCGGCAAGAGCTATTTCCGCGACGTGAGCGTGCTGGAGCTGATCAAGGAGAAGTTGCCGGTCTCCATCACGCTCGGCCTGTGGATGACGCTGCTTTCCTATGCGATCTCCATCCCGCTCGGCATCCGCAAGGCGGTGCAGGACGGATCGCGCTTCGACGTCTGGACATCGGGCGTGATCGTGGTGGGCTATGCGGTGCCGGGCTTCCTCGTCGCAATCCTGCTGATCGTGCTGTTCGCGGGCGGGTCGTTCCTGCAAATCTTCCCGCTGCGCGGCCTGACCTCCGAGAATTTCGCGGAATTGTCGCTCGGCGGGAAGATCCTGGACTATCTCTGGCACATCACGCTGCCGATCATCGCCATGGCGCTGGGCGCCTTCGCGACAACGACGCTACTCACGAAGAACTCGTTCCTTGACGAGATCCGCAAGCAATATGTGCTGACCGCGCGGATGAAGGGTCTCAGCGAGCGGCAGGTGCTCTACGGCCATGTGTTCCGCAATGCGATGCTGATCGTCATTGCCGGCTTTCCGGGGGCTTTCATCAGCGCCTTCTTCGCCGGCTCGCTGCTGATCGAAACGATCTTTTCGCTCGACGGGCTGGGGCTTTTGTCGTTCGAGGCCATCGTCAACCGGGATTACCCGGTCGTGTTCGCCAATCTCTTCATCTTCTCGCTGATCGGGCTGCTGGTCGGGCTCATATCCGACCTGACCTATACCTGGATCGATCCGCGCATCGACTTCGAGACGCGGGAGACGTGATGACGGATCTCGCCGCCACGCACGCGCCGCTGGCGCCCCCCCTTCCGCGCAAGGGGTTCCTCAACCTCTCGCCGATCAACGAGCGGCGGCTTGCCAATTTTCGGGCGAACCGGCGCGGCTACTGGTCGTTCTGGTTCTTTGCGATCCTGTTCGTCCTCACGCTGTTTGCCGAGTTCATCGCCAATGATCGCCCACTCATCGTCCATTACAAGGGCGAGTGGCTGACCCCGGTCTTCGTCGATTACCCGGAAGAGAAGTTCGGCGGGTTTCTCGCGCGCACCGACTATCGCGACCCGGTGATCCGGGCCGAAATCGCGGAGAACGGCTGGGCGCTGTGGCCGCTGGTGCGCTACTCCTACCGCACGCATAATCTCGACCTGCCGACGCCGGCCCCCTCGCCGCCAACCTGGATGCTCAGCGACGAACAGTGCCGCCCCGTGGCGCAGAGGCTTGGCGGGACGGGGTGTCGCGATCTCGAATGGAACTGGCTGGGCACCGACGACCAGGGCCGCGACGTGCTGGCGCGGCTCATCTACGGGTTTCGCATCTCCGTGCTGTTCGGGCTCATACTCGCCATCGTCTCGTCGGTGATCGGCGTGGCGGCCGGCGCCGTGCAGGGTTATTTCGGCGGCTGGACCGACCTGCTGTTCCAGCGCTTCATCGAGATCTGGACGGCGATACCGGCCCTGTATCTGCTTATCATCCTGTCCGCGGTGATCGTGCCGAGCTTCTGGGTTCTGCTGGGCATCCTGCTGCTGTTCTCATGGGTCTCGCTTGTGGGTGTGGTGCGGGCCGAGTTCCTGCGGGCAC
>JBIPLL010000600.1:0-3932 GCA_044368425.1 Beijerinckiaceae bacterium | reverse complement strand
TGACTCCATATAATTTAAGTTTTCCCATAACCAAAAAGAATTTTTCATTAAATGATGTGCCTGATAAAGTTTTTGAATATATAAACAAGTCTGTTTTAAATAGAGAATATCTCCTAAAACTACAAGAAATAGCAGAAAACCTTACACAAGCAAAGTTTGAAGATACCATGAAGTCCCAAAGAGTGGGGAGAGTATTATCAAAGTTATGAATTTTAAAGATTATATGGGAGATGGAAACTTTGAAGGAGCGGGTTTTATATTCATGACTCCAGACAATCTTGTATTAATTTTAAAAAAAACAAATAAAAAATATTCCTTTGCAGGGGGACACAGAGAAAAAGGAGAAACTCCTATCGAAACTGCCAAAAGAGAATGCAAAGAAGAAATAGGATTTTTACCAAAAGGTGATATTTTTAATTTCATTAAATATAAAAGATCAAAAACAAATGGATGGGGATATTCATTTTTAATGAGAGTAGATGAACCCTTTGTTCCAACTCTTTCAAATGAGCATATATCTTATAAATGGATTCCAAAGTCTGAACTAAAAAATATTCAATTATCAAATGCTGTAAAGGACATACTTCCTCACTTAAAAAACATAATTTAAAAAAAGTTTTTGACGTTTACGATAATTTTTAATAAGATATAAGGATGCCAAGAGGAAGACCTAAAAAGAAAACTAAACTTAAAAAAGAACCCGTTTCTTCTAAAACCACAAAAGAAAAGAAGAAAGTAGGAAGACCTAAAAAACATTTAGAAACAAACGAAACATATCTTACCAAAGAACAAATGGAAGCAAGGGCAGAAAGAATTCGCAAAGATCTTCCCAAGTACGATCCTTTCAAACCTCGTATAGTGGTTGATCTTGCCAAAGATCCAGAAGAATGTAAAAAAACTACACAATTTGCTTGTTTCCGTCCAGATGTTTATCTGGATTATGGTTGTGAATTCTGTTCTCTTTATAAACATTGTGCTTGTCCCATCAAAGATGGAGTGAATAAAAAAAGTAGAAAAAACTTTTAAAAAGATCTTGATATTACCGGAAATCTGTAATATTATTCATTCATACAAATATTAGAAAGGTGGTGAAAAACATAATGAAAAATACCATTACACTCGACATTCAAGATATTCTTGGTCGTCGCGTTACAACTCGCAACAAGAGCAAGAAGGTTCAAATGCTCTCAGAAGTTCTGAATACGAGCAAGTATGAAATCTTGGGCTTCCCCGGTGGAGGCAACAAGGTCAACCTTCGTATGAAGTTCCACAACAAACGTGATCGCATGGGTCGCTTTGCCAGCATCGTTCGCTAATAGTGAACAGTTCATGGTGCCTCTCTGTTTCAGTCTTATTAAAAAAAACAGAGAGGCACTAAAAAACACTTTGACATTTTCAGAAAAAACTAATATAAAAGATACATAACATATGCATACATATAAAGTAAACCTGCCAAAACAAAACTTCCTCGAAAACGATACCTTCGAAGATTGGGTTGATCGATCCTATATCAAAGGTGCCATGGGTCAAAAAGACTATGATCTGATTGATTGTGATGGTGAAGAAGATCAAAACAAATTCAACTACTCGTCTCTCGAATATTAATAACCTATATGGCAGACGTATGAAATTGCCAATCTTATGAGTAAATATATTCATGAGAAAATATAGAGAATACTCTGACAATGATATCATAAAATATTCTAAAGAAGTTTTTAGTATAGCTCAACTTTTAAGAAAACTTAACTTAAAAGAAGCTGGCGGAAACTATGCACACATTAAAAAAACTTTACAAAGATTACAAGTAAATACATCACATTGGAAAAAACAAGGATGGAATAAAGATTGGCAACTTAAAGATTGGTCACAATATTCCAAAATAGGAAATTTAAAGAAACACTTAATCAGAAAAAAAAGTCATCAATGTGAAAAATGTGGATTGACAGAATGGCAAAATTATCTTATAGTATTAGAAGTTCATCACATTGATGGCGACAGAACAAATAACAATTATGAAAATCTCCAACTTCTTTGTTGCAATTGCCATGCAATCACCGATAATTGGAGAAATAAAAAAAGGGCGAGTGGCGAAACTGGCTGAAACGCATTGGACTTAAAATCCAATACACTAGAAACACTGTGGGTTCGAATCCCACCTCGCCTACCAATTTTAAAAAATGAAAAAGTATCAATCTAAGAATTTCAAAGAGGTAAAAATCACTATCAATAAAATAGAGTATGGTTTTATATTGCACGAAGAAGGCATTGGAATTCGGAGAATTGATCAAAAAAAACCAACCGAAAAAGAAGTTGATTTCGTGACTTCTTACATCACAAGTGAAGGATGGGGAGATAATTTAAATTTTAACAATGAAGATTTTGGTGGATTAGTGTAACTGGAAGCACCGACAGTCTTATAAACTGTGTGCCCTAGATGAGGGCCGAGCATGGGTTCAATTCCCATATCCACCACCACTTTATAAAAGTCACCATAGCTCAATGGATAGTAGCAACAGCCTTCTAAGCTGTAGGTTGCAGGTTCGAGTCCTGCTGGTGACGCACTAAAAATGCTATCATTTTCTTATTTTGTAGACAAAAAACAATCAAAAAACACCCAAAAAGTTGCCAAAAACATCCAAAAAGTTGACTTTTTTATTAAAAAGTGACTAAAAGTTACAGTTTTTACAGAGTAAAATATAAAAAATAGGAAAAATAATGGACTTTATCCCATTTTATGGTTCTTTGTAAACTTTTATGTGAGCATCTGGAGGAAGATTGCCCAAGTTAACAACATCATATTTGCCCTTGAATATGATATATTGAAAAAACTTGGGAAGTATTCTCTTAACAATTCTGTAGTGATAGACTTTATTTCCTACTCTATATCCTACATGAGGATTCTTACCATACCATGCCATGAGAATAACCTTTCCTTTGAATCTTTTTTTAATCATGACAGGTATAAGCCCTGTGAAACAGTTTCCAATTTTCATTATAAAATCTTATCATAACAAAAAAGATTTGCAAAGATGTTCTATGGTTATATAATAAAACACCATGGCATATATCAATACGGACATACCATTATTTTCGGCATATTTAGATACAGGTTTCTTCCATGACAAAGAACCCAGAAAGACCAACGAGTTCATTACAGTAGAGGTTTTTGGGTTTACTTCTTTGAATCGTCGTTGTGCCCTGTTTTCGGTGATGACAGAGATGGGAAGTATTCATGCACGGGTTCCTATACATTACTTGGTTAGTAAACTTCCAGAGGAAAAGTTAACCAATTATCCTTTGGATTGGTTGGAATTATGGGATTGTTATTCTCCTTATGTGACGGTCAACAGGTATGAATATCTGAAGAATAGTGCATGTAGGATTCTTTTAAAGAACAAACAATGGCACGATGCAACGTATATGATGACCTTTGATTGGGCATATGGTCCAGAGTTTCAAACAGGACAGAGTGAGAATGCAGGGGGTCACAAGCAGGGACACTTGCTGACGGGGGCGGGGGGGCAGTTCTTCATGCAGCCCGGCAACCGTGTTGTCTGGCGTGATGGAGGAGCCTTCATTGGAAAAGAACTCAAAGGACACGAAAAATGGAAAGTGTTCAGTAAAGAATTCTCCTGCGAGCAAACAGGAAGTCGATGGTTTGCAGGACAAGAAGAACTTTACTTCTACCAGTTTGAACCCAATCAAGATTCCCCATAATCTTAGTATAAATAAATGATATGAATTTTAAAAATTATATATTAGAAGCATATCCAGAAAACTTTTCCTTTGAAGAATTCAATAATATAAAATCTTATAATGGAAAATTAAAATATGCCAATGAAAGATTGAAAAAAATTTCCTCTGGAAGTTCGAGAGTTGTCTATCAAATAGATAATGAAAAGGTTTTAAAGATTGCCAAAAACAGAAAAGGT
>JBIPLL010000330.1:0-3934 GCA_044368425.1 Beijerinckiaceae bacterium | reverse complement strand
TGTCGACGGCCTGCTGCAGCTCGTTGATGCCCGCTTCCGCCACCTTCATGCGGCGGGCGCCCTCGAACTGGAACGGCTTCGTCACGACGCCAACCGTCAGGATGCCCATGTCGCGCGCGGCCTGCGCCACGACGGGGGCAGCCCCCGTCCCGGTGCCGCCGCCCATGCCTGCGGTGATGAACACCATATGCGCGCCGGACAACTGGTCGCGGATCTCGTCGAGCACTTCCTCGGCGGCCGCGCGGCCCACTTCCGGCTGCGAGCCAGCGCCAAGGCCGCCAGTCACCTGGAGGCCCATCTGGATGACGCGCTCTGCCTTGGACAGGGTCAGTGCCTGCGCATCCGTATTGGCGACCACGAACTCGACGCCCATGAGCCCGGTCGAAATCATGTTGTTGACGGCGTTGCCGCCAGCGCCACCGCAGCCGAACACCGTGATGCGGGGCTTGAGTTCCCGGATGTCCGGGGCCTGCAGATTGATCGCCATGACTGGCCTCTCTTCTCGAACGGCGCCCGGCTGCGCGCCAAAACGCATTGTTGTTACGCTGGGCCTCCGGCCGCCGAGCCGATCCGCCGCTGAACTCGCGGGCTTCCCCGGAAGCCCTGAAACCGTAAGCAGCACTTCTGCGCCGCCCTTCCCCGTCCCGTTTCCGGTGCGGGCCTAGAAACTGTCGCGGATCCAGCGACCGACCCTGGCCAGATAGCCATCGGTCCCTGTTCCCAGCATGCGCCCCGATACGCCGGGCTCGAAGAACTCGAGATGCGCCACCTGCGGATAGACCAGCAGGCCGACACAGGCCGCGAAGGACGGCCCCTTGGCCGCCTCGGGCAAACCCTTGATGCCGAGCGGCCGGCCGATGCGCACCTGCACGCCGAGCACCCGCCGCGCCACCTCCGGAAGGCCGGTGAGCTGGCTCGCCCCGCCCGTCAGCACGACGCGCTGGCCCGAACCGAGCGCATAGCCGGACGCCTTGAGCCGGTCGCGCATCAACTCGAGGATTTCCTCGACGCGCGGGCGGATGATCCGCACCAGATGCGACTTCGGCACGTGGTTGGCCACGTCCCGCTCGTCCTCGTCCACCGCCGGCACCGTGATCATCTCGCGGTCGTCGGAAGGCGTGGACAGCGCCGACCCGTAGAGGGTCTTCAGTCGCTCGGCCGCGGCGACCCGCGTCGAGAGGCCCCGCGCCACATCCATCGTGATGTGGTGCCCGCCCACCGCGATCGCATCGCAGTGCATCAGGTGCCCGCCCGAGAACACGCCGAAACTCGTCGTCCCCCCGCCCATGTCGACGACCGTGACACCCATGTCGGCCTCGTCATCGACGAGCGTCGAGAGCCCGGCTGCATAGGGCGTAGCGATGACCGCCTCCACCTCGAGATGGCAGCGCTCCACGGCCAGCATCAGATTGCGCGCCGCAGCGGCGCCGGCACCCACGACATGCAGATCGACCCCGAGCTTTTCCCCGATCATCCCGTTCGGGTCACGGATACCCGCTTGCGAATCAAGCGTGAATCCCGTCGGCAGAGCATGCAGGAGAGCCCGGTTCGGGTGAAGAGCATGCGCGCTCGCGCCCTCCAGCGCACGCTGCATGTCGCGAGCTGTGACCGATCCGCCACGGATGGGGACGCTCGCCTCGAAATGTTCCGAGCTCAGGCGCCCGCCGGTCAGGTTGACGATGACGGAGCGGACCTCGACCTTGGCCATGCGCTCGGCGGCATCCACCGCCTGGCGCACCGCCTGTTCGGCCGCTTCCAGATCGACAATGGCGCCGCCTTTGAGACCGAGCGAGCGCTGGTGCCCGATGCCGAGCACGCGCGCCAGATGCGTCCGTCCGGGCAGCGTGGTCTGTTCCTCGACAGGGACGAGCTCGGCAATGATGCAGGCGACCTTCGACGTTCCCACATCCAGCACGGACAGGATTGTCCGCTTGCGCGGCGGAATCGGCTTGAGGCGCGGCGTCAGGCCATAACCGTGGGAGTTCATGCATCGCCTCCCTTGCCGGGCTTCTTCTTCAGGAGTTCGGCCCGCGCGGCGGCTGCTTCCTCGGTGAGGCGCAGCGTCACCCGGTCGGGCTGGCGCAGGTCGATCGCCAGCACGTCGCGCTCCAGGATCTTGCCGTCGCGCTCCAGTTTTTCGAGGCGGCGCAGGGCACCTGCCACATCCTCGTCGGGCAGGCGCACATCGAGCCCGTTGTCGAGCTTGAGCGTCCAGCGCCGGTCGCTGACAAGCGTCCCGGCGCGGATGCGATTGCGCAACGGGCCGGCTGCGGCAAGGATCGCGAGATATTCGCCAAGCCTCTCGTTGGCACCCTCCCCGACCACGAAGGGCAGGGACTTGTGGCGATCGCGCAGCGTGCGGTCGATCACGGTACCATCTGCGGCGATGACCGCGAGTTCGCCGTGATTTTGCCAGATGGCCTGGGGGTCGCGCTCCGTGATCGAGATGATGATCTCGTTCGGATAGAGCTTGCGGACCGAGGCTTCCTTGACGAGCGGCAATGTCTCGATGAGGCCACGGACCTCGGACACGTCGATGAAGGGAAGGGCCGAGAGCGGCGTGATGCCGGATGCACGCAGGACCTCGCGCTCGTTCAGATCGACAAGGCCGGAAAGGGTGATCCGCCCCACCCCGAGCCCGGTCATGCGGGCCGCGATCTCGTGCGGCTGGCCGCTCGTCGCGACGACGCGCTCGTAATGGCCTCCGCGAACCAAACCATAGGCAATGACACCCGTGAGCAGCAGCGCGACAAGCGCGACGCCCGGCACGCGGGACAGGGCCCGGGCCAGGGAGGCCGCGCGCCAGCGCCGACGGCGGCCGGCCAGCATCGGAATCGCAGCAGAATCGCTCCGCAGCAGGTTCAGCCAGCGGCGCATGCGGCCGTGCTCGGTCGGCCGCACGCGCGGGGCGCGGGCTCCTACCTGTTCACGGAGGCGTCCTCCACCATCCATCTGACCAGCTCGCCGAACGAAATGCCTGCATGGGCTGCGATTTCCGGCACAAGGCTCGTCGCGGTCATACCGGGGACCGTATTGACTTCCAGCACGACGAGTTCGCCCGTTCCACCGGGTGTATCATCGTAACGGAAGTCAGTGCGGCTGACGCCCCGGCAGCCGAGTGCTTGATGCGCCGTTAACGCCAACTCTTGAACGTGGTGGTAAATATTCGGTTTAAGATCGGCTGGAAGGATGTGGATGGAGCCACCCTTCGCATATTTCGCGTCGAAGTCGTAAAACGCTCCCGCCGCCGGCCGGATGTCGATGATGTCGAGCGCCCGGTCTCCCATGACCGCGCAGGTCAGCTCCCGCCCGTCCACAAATTTCTCGACAAGCATCAGATCGCCATAGGCCCAGTCGTCGCGCAGGAGTTCCTGCGGCGGATGGGTGCGGTCCTCCCGCACGATGATCACGCCATAGGAGGAGCCCTCCGCGATGGGCTTGACCACATAGGGCGGCTCCATCGGATGCACATTCGCGATGTCGCGGCGATGGGCGACGAACCCCTTGGCGAGCGGGATGCCGGCTGCGGCCATCACGCCCTTGGCTTTCTGCTTGTGCATGGCAAGCGCCGAGGCCAGCACGCCCGAATGGGTATAGGGAATGCCGAGGATTTCCAGCAGGCCCTGGATCGTGCCGTCCTCGCCATAGGGGCCGTGCAGGGCGTTGAACGCGACGTCTGGCTTGAGCGTGGAGAGCACTGCCGCGACATCGCGCCCGACATCAACTTCCGTGACGCGGTACCCCACCTCGCGCAGCGCCCTCGCACAGCCTGCGCCGGTATTGAGCGATACCGAGCGCTCGGAGGACCAGCCCCCCATCAGCACCGCGACATGTTTGGACATGATTCCCCCTTCGCGGCGAACCGCGGGATTGCATTCATGGCGCGACTATCGGCCCGCTATGGTTAATCGTTTATTGGCGATGGCACGGGCTT
>JBIPLL010000329.1:0-3956 GCA_044368425.1 Beijerinckiaceae bacterium | reverse complement strand
GCCCCCGCGCGATGCGTGGTCGCGCACGGCGTCCATGATCGGGGCGCGCGCGGCGATGGCGCCGCAGCGCAGGTAATCGCCGTAGGAAAAGCCGCCGGGCAGGACGACGAGGTCGGTGCCGGCGGGCAGCGAGGTGTCCGCGTGCCAGACATAAGCGGGCTCGCGGCCGGTGGCGAGCCGCAGGGCCATGCCCGCATCACGATCGCGGTTCGAGCCCGGAAAGACGATGACAGCTGATTTCATGACGGACGCTCCCGGATGTCTGCCCTCGCGGCGTCAGAGGATTTCGATGCGGTAATTCTCGACGACCGTATTGGCGAGGAGTTCCTCGCAGGCGCGGGTCAGCGCGGCCTCTGCGGTCAGCCGGTTTTGCGTGTCGAGCTCGATCTCGAACATCTTGCCCTGCCGGACCGAGGCGATGCCCGGCACGCCCAGCGATGCGAGCGCACCCTCGATGGCCTTGCCCTGCGGGTCCAGCACGCCGGTCTTCAGGGTGACGGTGACACGGGCTTTCATGAACCGGTTCTCCAAACGGGACGGACGGGCCCAAACGGCCCCTTGCGCGGCCATTAGCCTCTTTGGCGCGCCGCCTCAACGCCAAAGACGCGTCCGGCGGTCAGCTGCCGCTCCGGCGATCCGGCCGTCGCAGCCTGTCGAGCGGGAAAGAGGCGACCAGCGCGCCCGCGACGATCAGGCCGCAGGCGAGGGCGAGGCTCCAGCTTGCTCCGGCAAATCCCAGCACCACGAGCAGGATCGTGGACAGGACCGGTGCGGTATAGGAGGCGACGCCCAGAAGGGCGACGTCGCCGCGCTTCATGCCGATGTCCCAGCACAGGAAGGCGAGCCCCATCGGGCCGAGCCCCAGCCCGATCACGCCGATCCATTCCGGCAAGGTCTGCGGCAGCCGCGGCGTCTCGATGGCGAGATGAAGCGCAAAGGCAGCCATCGCGCAGGCCAGCAGTGTCACGCCCACACTGTCGGGCGAGACCTGGGCCACGCGGCGCGACAGAACCGAATAGCTCGCCCAGACGATGGCGCCCAGAAGCGCGAGGCCATAGCCGAGCCAGACCTGCGCGCCGCCGGTGCCGCCCGATGCGCGGTCGCCGATGAGGAGCACGGTCGCGACGAGGCCAATCAGTGCACCGGCCAGGTGGCGCGGCGAGAATCGGCCGCCGGGCAGCAGCGCCGCGAAGAGCACGATGAGCAGCGGCCAGAGATAATGGACGAGATTGGCCTGTGCCGGCGGGGCGAGCTTGACCGCCGAGAAAAAGAGAACGGTGTCGCCGAACAGGCCGTAGATACCCAGCGCAAGGGATGAACGCGTGGGCCAGGCCTGACGCAGCCGGCCCCGGACTGCCGCAAGCCCGAGAATTGCCGTGCCACCGACGAGAAATGTCAGGCCTGTGAGCAGGAAAGCGGGCACCGGCCCGGTCATGACGGCGAGCGGCGCGAGGCCCGACCACATCAGCACGGCACAAAAGCCGATGGCAGTGGCGATGCGAGGCGTCATGATGAGGGGTCCGGAAGCGGATCCGGGGGCCCCGGACGGCAGAAAGGCGCCCGAGGGCGCCATTCGTCAGGTTGTTGGCGCGCCGAAATGCGCCGGTCAAGGGCCTCAAAGCATGCAAGGCTTCAGATCATGTACTGGCCGCCATTGGCGGAGATGGTCGATCCGGTGATGAAGCCCGCTTCGTCCGAGACGAGGAAGGCGACGCAGCGCGCGATGTCGGACACCTCGCCCAGACGGCCGACCGGAATGCCGGAGGCAATCTTCTTCAGCACCTCCTCGGGCATGGCGGCGACCATGTCGGTCATGATGTAGCCGGGGCAGACCGCATTGACGGTGATCCCCTTGCCCGCGCCTTCCTGGGCCAGCGCCTTGACGAAGCCGATATCGCCAGCCTTTGCCGCCGCGTAATTCACCTGGCCGAGCTGGCCCTTCTGGCCATTGATCGAGGAAATGACGACGACGCGGCCGAAATTCCGGGCGCGCATGCCCTCGATGACCGGACGGGTCATGTTGAACAGCGAATCGAGGTTGGTCGTGATGACCGCCCGCCACTGCTCCTTCGTCATCTTGTGGAAGAAGCCGTCGCGGGTGATGCCGGCATTGTTGACCAGAATGTCGACCGGGCCGACGTCAGCCTCGACCTTCGCGATGCCCGCCGCGCAGGCGTCATAGTCGCCCACATCCCACTTGTAGGCGGGAATGCCCGTCTCGGCGGTGAACTTTGCTGCCGCCTCGTCATTGCCGCCGTAATTGGCGACGACCGAATAGCCGGCCGCTTTCAAAGCCTTGCAGATACCGGCGCCGATGCCGCGGGTTCCGCCCGTAACCAATGCCACGCGTGCCACGTGTCTCTCCCCTCGTTGATGCCCGCTATCGTGCAGCTTGCGGCTGGCGGCGGACGATCCGCCAGCCGGTGGCGCCACGTGCGGCGCCACCCCGGCTTTTCAGTGGTCGTGCTGGGTGGCCGAGCGTCTCAGCGCTCAAGGCGACTCAGCGCTCAAGGCACATGGCGACGCCCATGCCCCCGCCGATGCAGAGCGTCACGAGGCCCTTGTGGGCGTCGCGCTTCTGCATCTCGTGCAGCAGTGTCACGAGGACGCGGGCGCCGGATGCGCCGATCGGGTGGCCGATGGCGATGGCTCCGCCATTGACGTTCACCTTGTCGGTGTCCCAGCCCATGTCCTTGTTCACGGCGATGGCCTGCGCGGCGAAGGCTTCGTTCGCCTCGATCAGGTCGAGGTCGGAAGCCTTCCAGCCGGCCTTTTCCAGCGCCTTGCGCGAGGCCGGGATCGGTCCGGTGCCCATGATCGCGGGATCGACGCCGGCGGTGGCCCATGAGCGGATGGTGGCAAGCGGGGTCAGGCCGCGCTTCTTGGCCTCGGCAGCCGTCATCAGAACGACGGCCGCGCCGCCATCATTGATGCCCGAGGCGTTGGCGGCGGTGACGCTGCCATCCTTGCTGAAGGCCGGACGCAGCTTGCCGACCGATTCGAGCGTGGTGCCGTGCTTGGGATATTCGTCCTGGTCGATGACGATGTCGCCCTTGCGGGACGCGATGGTCACGGGGACGATCTCGTCCTTGAAGCGGCCGGATTTCTGGGCGGCTTCCGCCTTGTTCTGGGACGCGACGGCGAAGCTGTCCTGTTCCTCGCGGGTGATCTGCCAGCGGGCGGCGATGTTCTCGGCCGTATTGCCCATGTGATAGCCTTGGAAGGCATCGAGGAGGCCGTCGCGCAGCATCGTGTCGAGGAGCTTCAGCTCGCCCATCTTGGTGCCGGCGCGCAGATGGGCCACGTGGGGCGCGAGCGACATCGATTCCTGGCCGCCGGCCACGATGATGTCGGCATCGCCATTGGCGATCTGCTGCATGCCGATGGCGACCGCGCGCAGGCCCGAGCCGCAGAGCTGGTTGAGGCCCCAGGCGGTTGCTTCCTGCGGGATGCCCGCTGCCATGGCCGCCTGGCGCGCCGGGTTCTGACCCTGACCCGCGGTCAGGATCTGGCCCATGATCACCTCGTCCACATCGGCCGAGTCGACCTTGGCGCGTGCGAGTGCCGCCTTGATCGCGGTGGCGCCCAGGTCATGGGCGGTGGTGGCGGCAAAGGCGCCGTTGAAGGCGCCGACAGGCGTGCGGGCCGCGCCCACGATGACGATGTCGTTGTCGGCCATAGCTGTTTTCCCCCTGCTAGGCATTGCCGCCCGGACCCTTGCCGCCCGGCATGCGTCCACGGAGAGCGAAGCAGCGCCCGCCCCCCTGTTCGCGCCCATCTTTGGTTGGCTGCGAACGGAGCGTCAAGACAACCAAGGGAAAACGACTTTCGTTGTATTTCGCTGCCAAAACGCCCATCTGCGAAAAGCGGCAGTTCCCCGACGGGAATAAACGTCCTATGGTGCCATGACCTTACCCCGCCCGCCGGATCTTCCCCAGGGAGTCGGCCGGCGCAGC
>JBIPLL010000328.1:0-3958 GCA_044368425.1 Beijerinckiaceae bacterium | reverse complement strand
TCGAGCATGTCGATATATTCGGTGCCCTTGACGGGATCGCCGCCGATGCCGACCGCCGTCGTCTGGCCCAGCCCCTCGCGGGTCGTCTGGAACACCGCCTCATAGGTCAGCGTGCCCGAGCGCGAGACGATGCCGACATTGCCGCGCTTGAAGATATTGCCCGGCATGATGCCGATCTTGCTCTCGCCGGCGGTGACGATGCCCGGGCAGTTGGGCCCGATGAGCCGCGTCTTCGAGCCCGACAGCGCCCGCTTCACCTTCACCATGTCGAGCACCGGAATGCCCTCCGTGATGCAGACGACGAGCGGAACTTCCGCGTCGATCGCCTCGAGGATGGCGTCCGCCGCGCCCGCCGGCGGCACATAGACCACCGAGGCGTCGGCGCCCGTCGCCTCGCGCGCATCCGCAACCGTGTCGAAGACGGGCAGGTTCAGATGGTTCGAGCCGCCCTTGCCCGGCGAGACGCCGCCGACCATCTTGGTGCCGTAGGCGAGCGCCTGCTCGGAATGGAAGGTCCCGTTCTTGCCGGTGAAGCCCTGGCAGATGACCTTGGTGTTCGCGTCGATCAGAATGGACATCGCTCTCAGGCCTTCTTCACGGCGTTGACGATCTTCTGGGCGGCATCGTCCAGATCATCGGCTGCAATCACGTTGAGGCCGGAATCGCCGAGGATCTTCTTGCCCAGATCGACATTCGTGCCCTCGAGGCGCACGACGAGCGGAACCTTGAGCCCGACTTCCTTCACGGCGGCGATCACGCCCTCCGCGATGACGTCGCACTTCATGATGCCGCCGAAGATGTTGACAAGAATGCCCTTCACCGCCGGATCGGCCGTGATGATCTTGAAGGCCGCCGTCACCTTCTCCTTGCTGGCGCCGCCGCCGACATCGAGAAAGTTTGCCGGCTCCTCGCCATAGAGCTTGATGATGTCCATGGTCGCCATGGCGAGGCCCGCGCCATTGACCATGCAGCCGATCGTGCCGTCGAGCGCGATATAGGCGAGGTCGTATTTCGACGCCTCGATCTCCTTCTCGTCCTCCTCGGTCACGTCGCGCAGCGACACGATGTCGGGGTGGCGATAAAGCGAGTTCGAGTCGAACGACACCTTGGCGTCGAGGCACTTGAGCTGGCCGTCCTTGGTGACGATCAGCGGGTTGATCTCAAGCATCTCGATGTCCTTCGCGAGGAAGGCGGCATAGAGCTTGCCGATCAGGGCGTCGGCCTGCTTGGCGAGATCGCCGGTCAGGCCCAGCGCGCGGGCGACCTTGCGGCCGTGCAGCGGCATGATGCCGGTGGCCGGATCGACCGAGAAGGTGATGATCTTTTCGGGCGTGTCATGAGCCACGTCCTCGATATTCATGCCGCCTTCCGTCGAGACGACGAAGGCAACGCGCGAGGTCACGCGGTCGACGAGCATCGACAGATAGAATTCCTTGGCGATGTCGGAGCCGTCCTCGATCTAGAGGCGGTTGACCTGCTTGCCGGCCGGGCCCGTCTGGATCGTGACGAGCGTGTTGCCCAGCATGTCGCGGGCATGGGACTCGACTTCCTCGACCGACTTGGCGAGCCGCACGCCGCCCTTGGCATCGGGACCGAGTTCCTTGAACTTGCCCTTGCCGCGGCCGCCCGCATGGATCTGGCTCTTCACCACATAGAGCGGGCCCGGCAGCTTGCGGGCCGCCTCGACCGCCTCGGCGACGGTCAGCGCCGGAAAGCCGGACGAGACGGGCGCGCCGAACTCCCGCAGGATGGCCTTGCCCTGATATTCATGGATGTTCATGGGAAATCCTTCGGATTGGCAGTCGGCAATCGGCATGTGGCCGTCGCGGCAGGGACAGCGGGACGGCGTTCGCCGGCGGCCGCTGCCCTGCGCGCTCCAGCCTTAGTCCTTCAGCGCAGGATTGATACCCTGGCAGGCCTCGACCAGGCCCTTCACCGAGGCGAGCGACTTGGCGAACATCGCCTGCTCGTCGCCCTTGAGGCGGATCTTGACGATGCGCTCGACACCCTTCTCGCCGATGACGATCGGGACGCCCACGAACATGCCGCGCGCCTCGGGGCCGTACTCGCCCTTGAGATAGGCGGCGCAGGGCAGGACGCGCTTCTGGTCCTTGAGATAGCTCTCCGCCATGGCGATGGCCGAGGCCGCCGGGGCATAGAAGGCCGAGCCGGTCTTGAGCAGGTTGACGATCTCGCCGCCGCCCTTGCGCGTGCGCTCGACAATGGCGTCCAGACGCTCCTGCGTCGTCCACTTCATCTTGACGAGATCCGGCAGCGGAATGCCGGCCACCGTCGAATAGCGCACCAGCGGCACCATGTCATCGCCATGCCCGCCGAGGACGAAGGCGGTGACGTCCTTGACCGACACCTTGAACTCGTCGGCGAGGAAGTGGCGGAAGCGGGCCGAATCGAGCACGCCGGCCATGCCGACGATCTTGTTGGGCTTCACGCCCGAGAACTTCTGCAGCGCCCAGACCATCGCATCGAGCGGGTTGGTGATGCAGATCACGAAAGCCTTCGGCGCATATTGCCTGATGCCGCTGCCAACGGCTTCCATCACCTTGAGATTGATGCCCAGCAGATCGTCGCGGCTCATGCCGGGCTTGCGCGGCACGCCTGCCGTCACGATCACGACGTCGGCGCCCTCGATATCGGCATAGGACTGCGTGCCGCGATAGGCAGCATCGAATCCGTCGACCGGGGCGGATTCGGCGATGTCGAGGCTCTTGCCCTGCGGAATGCCGTCGGCGATGTCGAACATCACGACGTCGCCCAGTTCCTTGAGGCCGACCAGATGGGCGAGCGTTCCGCCGATCTGTCCGGAACCGATGAGCGCGATCTTCTTGCGGGCCATGGGCACTCCCTTCGAGTCTTCAGCCTTCATCCCTGCGGCGAGCCCGGAATTTCCGGATCGGCGGCTGCCTTGCGCGCGTCGGACGCTACACGCCCGGGTTGCGACAACAAGCGGCCTTTCGGCGCATTTCGGGGGCCTCTGTGACTCGAAAAGGGCCGCGCTTCAAGCTTGGCGACGGTGGGGAAGGGATGCGGCGGTCGCGCGATACGAATCGGATTTTCCTCTTTTTTCGAGAAGCTTAGGTGCAGCTTCGACGAACTCGCAGCACCGCGGATGATCCGAAAAGATGATGCGACAACTGACAATATTCGTCGTTTGTCAGGCCGTTTTCAGGTTGTTCATCATATCGTCGCGTGGGCCAGCGCACGCAGCACGACCTTGATCGCCCCGGCGAGTCGCCCGTCCAGCGCGGCGCGCGGCATCTCGGCATCCTGCCGGATCGTCGCGGGATTGAGGAAGCGATGCATGCAGTCGAGCACGACGGTCAGCGCCCGCTCGCGGTCGCGGACCTCGAACACGCCCGTGCTCAGGCCCTCGTCGAGCACGCGCTCGATCAGGGCGCGCACGCGGATGCGATGCTTGCGGGCGATCGAGCGATTGCCGTCGATGGCGTCGATCAGGGCCGCCATCAGGTGCGGATCGTCCTCCAGCCGCTCCCGTTGCGCACGCGCGAGCGCCAGCACCATGCGCTCGAGCTTGTCGTCGGCGGGATCGGGAGCCCCCGCAATATCGGCGAGGTCTGCCTCGACGCCCTTGAGCCAGGTCGAGACCACGGCATCGACGAGGTCGCGCTTCGACGGAAAATAGCGATAGACATTGGCATGCGACATGCCCGCCTCTTCCGCCACACCGACGACCGTGATGCGGCGCGGGCCGAAGCGTCGCAAATGTTCGGCCGCCACGCCAAGCAGCCGCGCATCGGGCGCGGGCGGCGCCGGAAAGCTGCGAGGTCTTCCGCTCATCTGGCCACCGTTGATCTGCCCCCGCTCATGGCGTTCTCACGTCTCGACCAGCCCGGTCACTGCACCGCTCGCCGTCGAGTCCGGTCGTCCATGCGGCAAGGCCAGATAGGCCTGCGACTGCATCTCGATCAGCCGCGACACG
>JBIPLL010000667.1:0-3962 GCA_044368425.1 Beijerinckiaceae bacterium | reverse complement strand
CTGTCACCATCCGCAATGATTGGCGAATGGCATCGAGATCTCCTCCTGCTTCTAGGGTTCCGGTGAATGCTCCGATTGCCTGGCTAAGTCCAAGAACAGTGCCGATGAAGCCAAGCACTGGAATGGCCCACAAAAATCCATTCACCAGTGAGTAACTGGAAGCTATCTGTGCTTCGTCATTCTCAGCTTGAATTTTGAGAATGGTTGCCACGTCCCCCGTCCTTCCAATGTTGTGGAGGTTGGCGAGGGCGAGATCAATACGATTGATCAAAATGAATCGGTGTGGATTATCCACAAGCGCTGATACACGATCCCTGACCGCTCTTGCCGTATCAGGTGTGAGCACAAAATCAGGCTCCTGAGGCATGAGCGGTAGCGCTAGCGTTTCAGTCTGCATTGCAATCTTGCGCCACTTCAAGAAAAGCACCGCCAACGCCCAGAAAAACAAAAACATTGTTGGGTAAGGGCAGACGCCTCGTTCAAGGAACATGGCGGTGAGCCATCGCAATTCAGCCCATCTTTGCAGGTAGATGATCAACACATAAAACCCGATGGTCAGAATCATGCCAATTAGAAAAGCAAGAACCTTGTTCGGCGACGTGTAACGACCTCCTCCGAAACCCAGACGCTGCTCGATATCACGCTTCGACCAGTCAATCTGCACTTGTTTGCTCCGGAAGGGATCCTTATCGAGCGCTGACTCATTACCTTTTGATTCCGAACCTGTGTTTAGCATGAGAATTTGTGGCTTAATTGTTAATATTTTACACCTTTGGCAGTTGCCAAAAGAAAGAGGGCAAAGATTAAGCCTAAAGCAAAAAGACTATAGGTAATGACAAGTCCGGCAATGGCGAGTCCTCGCCCGCCAAGATTTGGATCTTTAGAAATGTTGGCGAGAGCGACGTGCCCAAAGATGATACTCAATAGCCACGATAACAGATTTACAAAAGGAATGAAATTGCAGAGACTCAAAACAAATGACGCAACGGCGAGACCGCTTGTTCTACCCGGCACCTGTGGCACCATTTGCATAGCGATCATTTGCGGCCCTGGGGGTGAGGACACGGACTGAGGTTGCGAGGAAACTACCTGCTGCCTTTGTGCCTCATGGGTTTGTTGCAGTTGTTTTCTCAAGGTTTCTGCCGCTGCCTTCTCAGTCGCAAGCTTTTGCTCATATTCGCGACGTGTTACCATCGAAGCATTGTTAGCCACCTCTTGCTCCCGACGCAGGGTGCTGGCTGTCAAATCTTGTTCCGCCAGATAATCTCTTAGTGTTCTCCATTCCCCCCCGACATGCACTTGATAGAGCGAGTGAATCTGACCAGACTCAAGCGAATGATTGATTTCATCAAGAGACCAAGGCCCAAGTCGCTGACCTCTCCACTGCAAATACAAGGTCTGATTTGTGCTCACGGCGTGTTGAGGAATGGTGATTCAGGTTGTTCGCTGTCCTCGGGTTGTTCATTTCCCGATACCGCTTCATTGTAGCGAAGAATCAAAGAGGGTCGATCTGCGGGTATGAAAAAGACAGGGCTTAATTGCAAAGCGTTCTCGGCCACAATGCGCTTGCTTTCACCGGTCAGCGCTGTGTCAGCCAGCGGATTGTTCACTTTGTAGATGCTTGAGTCCTTCGACAAGCACCACAGTTCTTTACTGGCTCTGCCAGCGTTGGTAAGTCGCAGCGCAAAATCAACGTCAATCCAGCCTGCAAACTTAAGTCCAGCTTTTGCGAATGCGTTGGCAAAGTCGCGGTATGCTTGTGCTTCTTTCAGGTATCCTCGCTGCGCCCTGCCTTGAAAAAACTTCGCAAGTTGGGGCTCTAACTCGGTGCGCATTTTTGGCAAAAGCCAGTCTTCGCTTCGCAACGTGGTCTTGCCTACAATTCTGCGGAGTTCCTTCAAATCTTGCTGTAAATTACGGCTCAAATGCAGCCCCCAGGCATAGCGTCGAGTTTCCGCCATGTCTGCCAATGCGATCATGACGTACGCCTTTGCAATCGAGGTGCCAGTTTTGTCATTGATCAACCGGTCAAAAACGTCTAGCAGCGATTTTAGAAATCTCTCACCATTCTCATCGGTTACGCGATTGAGTTGAATGACACCCATCATCTCGCTTGTCTTACTGAGCTTCATCCGCTCGATGCCCTGCCCCTGGTAGCCATCATAGTCGGTCTTTAGGCGCTGGAAATTTCGCAGACTGAATGCCGTCGTTACATCGGGCGGCTGAGGTTCATAACAGGGTCCACTCCATCTGCTTGTTGAGCCGATCGAGGCCTCCTCAAGCCGGTTTTTGCTGTAGATGGTTTTTTCATTCCGACGTCTGCCATAATCCACCAACGTGTTCTCCCAGACTTGATTCAAAAATGGGTCATTGAGTAGATTGAGTAGAGCTTTGAGATCACTATCCAAAGGGGTGTCAGGTGAAAAATGTGGGCCTGAAACATCATCCTGAATGGCCTTCCAGGAAGCAAGGTCACCTCCCGCTAGCAAAGTTGCCAAAAAGCCTTCCTCTGTCGGAAGAGCTGATAGTGCACGTCCGACCGGCGCGGCCTCCGCAAAGCGAATATCCTGCCATGCTTTGAGGGCTTCGCTGTATTCGGCCAAGGTGGTTGCAACGAGGGTTTGATCACGCACTTTGCCAAACTCAGCGATAGCAGTCTTGAAGCTATCCAAAGTCTTGCGCGCGGTTCGAAGCCTTGCTTCAAGGTCCGCTGGTAATTGCAACGCCGGCGTCTCAGGTTTCAACCATTTCTCATGCGTCTGAATTGCCCTCTCAATCTTGGCAGCCGACAGTGAAACTGTTTCGAGCGGTTGTTCAAAGCTTAATTCCTTCTCGATACCCTGGGTAATTTGAGCGAGGGCATTCCTTACTTCTTCGGTCCGCTTTTTCAGCATCCCTTCCACATGGAGATCCGCAGCCGTTCGGAGGGCAGTCAGCCGGTTGCTCATCTCACCGCTCAGATCACCGGGTAATTTCTCAATTTGCTGTTGGGCATCACTCAGTTTCTGGAAAAGCCCTGAAGGTTCCTCCTGTGCAAACTTGCCTTTGCCAATGTCTTCCATACGCGTCAAATTAACATCGGCTTGTGTCGCCAAACTTCTTGCCTGTCGGGTCCATACATCGACCTCTTCCACTTTTGCCTTCAGGTAGGGCCACTTGAGCATCCCGGAGTGAGTTGTTCTAATGGTGTTGATCAGTTCCTCAGCGGCTCCGCACGCGGCTTTTTCTCGGTATTGAGACAGTTCGTTTGTGAAGGCGTGAGCCTGATAGGCGTTAAACCCGACCCAACCCAGCCCAATCATGATGGCCACCATAGTCATGCCAACCAGCATCACCCGGGTTTTCTTGGCTCGTTGCAATCGTTCCAGTTTTCCGCGCAAGTCTTGTCCCACGGTCCTCAAGCGATTGAGTGTATCTGCAGGAACTGGGAGTTGAAATGCCTCCAGTTCCTTCCATCTGCGGACAAACACTTCGTCTTTTTCCGCGATTTCAGCCAAGCTCACTCCACTACCCGTCAACAAACGCGTCTCTGCTTCCTCCACGAAGGAAACGAAACCTCTGAGTGATCGGTCAAAGTTCCGACGCTTTTCATCTGCCTGACGCTCGTTGTTGGAGAATCGATCAGCAGCATCTAGCGATTCCTTCAAGCCACCGTCTTTCAGGGAAATTTCGTGTTCGTTGAGAAGGTCACGCACTTTGATGACCGTTGTCGCCACGGACCGCCAGTCCCCCTCGTTTTGTAAAGTTGCCGCACGCCGGATGAGGCCAGGCAGTTCAGCTTCCGCATTCCTGCGGCGGAATGCCTTCCGAATGAGCCAGCCCTGTGTGTAACCGTCGAGGCGTTCGAGTTTCTCCACGGGAGCCATCTCTTGGAGTTCCTCAGTCAGTCGCGATATGCGCTCTTCATCATCACCCTTCAGTGCCTCTCGCAACTGATCCAGGGTCTCTTGAAATAGCTTGTT
>JBIPLL010000371.1:0-3573 GCA_044368425.1 Beijerinckiaceae bacterium | reverse complement strand
CACTAGGCAACCGCCAGCGTTCGCTCCGGCCGGGGGCTGAACGGGCGGTTTCGTGCGTTCCGATGCAACTGCATTGGTGCCATGGAACAGGGTTCTTCGACCCGCTGCCCCGTGTCTCCGCCTTCGATCTCCCGCTCGGGCCTTTGGTTGAGGCTCGAAGGGCTCCGCGCCGGGCAGCGTGCAACTCGAAAGGGCCCAGATGCCTCTCTATGAACATGTGTTCCTGGCGCGCCAGGACGTGACCTCGCAGCAGGTCGACGCTCTCGTCGAACAGTACAAGGGCGTGATCGAAGGCCAGGGCGGCAAGGTCGCCAAGGTCGAATATTGGGGCGTGAAGTCGCTCGCCTACCGGATCAAGAAGAACCGCAAGGCCCATTTCACGCTGCTGAACCTCGACGCGCCCGCAACTGCGGTGGCCGAGGTCGAGCGCCTGATGCGCATCAGCGAAGACGTGCTGCGCTTCATGACCGTCCGCGTGGAAGAGCTCGAGGAAGGCCAGTCGGCCATGCTCCAGAAGCGTGACCGCGACGAGCGTCGTGATCGTGGGGACCGCGGCGATCGCGGGGACCGGGGTGACCGTCCCGAGCGCGGCGAACGCCGCCGTCGTGACGAAGAAGGCGAGGAGATCTGATCATGTCCACCGCTGGCGCCCGTCGTCCGTTCTTCCGCCGTCGCAAGACCTGCCCGTTCTCTGGCGCCAATGCGCCGAAGATCGACTACAAGGACGTGAAGCTGCTCTCGCGCTACATTTCCGAGCGCGGCAAGATCGTCCCCTCGCGCATCACGGCCGTCTCGGCCAAGAAGCAGCGCGAGCTCGCCCAGGCCATCAAGCGTGCGCGCTTCCTCGGCCTGCTGCCCTATGTGATCGCCTGATCGCTTTCGGCACCTGATCGCGGGAGGCACATGCCTTCCGCCGCGACGGGGTGGCGACGCCTCCCCGTCTCGTCTTCCAGGCTTCGGCCTGACGCTGCGCCGCAAGCGCGGTTCCCGCCCGAAAGGGCTTGATTGGTCGCCCTCACGGGCCTGCTGGGTCGTGCGAGACACGATCCTAACCCTGCAAGAGCAGAGGGACAGCGGATGGGACATTCCCTGGCGATTGGCGCCGGTGCCGGCCTCGTGGCGGCCCTTCTCTTCTCCGTGACACTCACGGGGTCGCCCTTTGCCCTGCTCATCTCCTATCTTGCGCCTTTGCCGCTGATGATCGTCGGGCTGGGATGGGGCCATCTCGTGGCCCTTTTTGCGCTCGCGGTCGGCGGGGCCGTCCTGTCGCTGACGCTGAAATCGGCTTTTGCGATCGGCTTCGCGGTTGCGGTGGCGATACCGGCATGGTGGCTGAGCCTTGTCACGCTGCGGCGCCTCGTCGTCGTGCGGCGCGGTCCGCAGGGCGAGTTCGACAACATTTCGGCCGCCAACGACGACGGGCCGTCCCAGACAATCATCTTCACGCCGCTCGGCTTGATCCTGCCCATGATCGCCATTGTCGCGGGGCTGGTCACGCTCGCCGCCGCCATCAGCATCGGCGGATCACATGACGGCTATAGTCGCGTGATGCAGAGCGTCATCGAGGGCGTGCTTCGCTTCCAGTTTCGCATCCCCCAGGATCAGCCTCTCGTCGTGCCGGGCGTGGCCGACGCCACTGACATGGTGGCGATGATCGTCGGGATGATCCCGGTGCTCACGGGCGCCACCTTCGTGCCACTGCTCGTCGGCAATCTCTGGGCTGCAGGACGCGCCGTCGCCGTCTCGGGGCGCCTCGTGCGACCTTGGGAGCGTCTGTCGGCCGTGCTGATGCCGCGCTCCGCTGCCATCGTCACTGCCGGCTCCCTGCTTGTCGCACAGGTCGGCGGCTTTACCGGCCTGCTTGGCAAGGCCCTGTTCGGGGCCTTCGTGATGGCGCTTGCGCTTCAAGGTCTGGCGGCCCTGCACGAGAAGACGATCGGCCGGAGCTTTCGCAGTGCGATCCTGATTGGCGGCTATGTGCTGCTCGTGCTCCAGGCCCCCTTCGTGGTTCCGGTGCTCGCCGTCTATGGGCTCGTCATCGTGCTGATGGCGCGGCCGATCCAGCCCCTTCCTCCCGTTTCCACCTGATCTTCGATCCAGACCCAAAGGAGTGTCCCCATGGAAGTGATCCTGCTCGAGCGCGTAGCCAAGCTTGGCCAGATGGGCGAAGTCGTGCGCGTAAAGGATGGTTTTGCCCGCAATTTCCTGCTGCCGCGCGGCAAGGCGCTGCGCGCGACCGAGCAGAACCGCAAGCGCTTCGAGACGCAGCGCGCCCAGCTTGAGGCCCGCAACCTCGAACTGAAGAGCGAGGCCTCCGCGGTCGCCGCGAAGCTCGACGGCCAGAGCGTCGTTCTCATCCGCCAGGCGGGCGAGACCGGCGTGCTCTACGGCTCCGTGTCGGGCCGCGACATTGCCGATGCGCTGACCGCCGTCGGCTTCAGTGTGGGTCGCCAGCAGGTCGCCATCGTTTCGCCAATCAAGACGCTTGGCCTGCACAAGGTGCCTGTGCAGCTGCATCCGGAAGTCGAGGCAACGGTGACGGTCAATGTCGCCCGCAGCCCCGAGGAGGCCGAGCGCCTCGCCCGCGGCGAGGATGTCACCAGCCGCGAGGAGACTAATCTCGACGATCTGGGCCTCGAGGTGGGTGCCGCCCTGGCGGAAGCTGGCGACGACGCTTACTGATCGCCATAATTTTCACGCTTTGTTCTTGTTCAAGGAGGCCCGGCCGCAAGGTCGGGCCTTTGTCGTTGCTTGTCCGTCCTGCTGCCCCTGACGGCGTGGCGGCTGCACATCGGCCTACGGCGCTGTCAAGACCACGGGCGATGCAATCGCGCAGAGCCTGTGCGTCGCGTGAACAAGGCGCGAGACGCTGCAACGGCATGCTAGAAGGCGCGTCCATCCTTCACGGCATTCCGGACGATTCGACAGGATCAATGATCCATGGCTCTGAGCAATGCACTGGTGGCCCGGCTTGAAACGAGCGAGCCTCCCCACCGTGTCTCCCCGCATAATCTCGACGCCGAACAGGCGCTGCTCGGCGCGATCATCGTCAACAACGACGCCTATTTCCGCGTCCAGGACTTCCTTGAGCCGGATCATTTCTTCGAGGACGTGCACCGTCGCATCTTCGAGGTAGCCGCCAGCCTGATCCGGGCCGGCAAGATCGCCACGCCGATCACGCTCAAGACGTTTCTGTCCGATGTTGACCTGGGCGAGATCAGCATCTCGCATTATCTCGCGCGTCTCGCCGCCGAGGCGACGACCGTCATCAATGCCGAGGATTACGGACGGTCCATTTATGACCTTGCCCTGCGGCGCCGGCTGATCGGCATCGGTGAGGAGATGGTCAATTCGGCCTATGAGGCCAAGGTCGATGCCTCGCCGCGCGACCAGATCGAGGAGGCCGAGCGCAAGCTCTTCGGCCTTGCCGAAGCGGGGCGGGTCGATGGCGGCTTCCAGCGGTTCTCCGACGCGCTGACCCATGCCATCGACATGGCGGCCAATGCCTTCAAGCGCGACAGCCACCTGTCCGGCCTGTCGACGGGCCTGATCGACATGGACAAGATGATGGGC
>JBIPLL010000079.1:0-8336 GCA_044368425.1 Beijerinckiaceae bacterium | reverse complement strand
CTGCAGGCCTCCGACCTTGTCATCCTGGCCGGACGACCGGGCATGGGCAAGACGGCGCTGGCGACGAACCTCGCCTTCAACGTGGCCCGCGCCTATCGCGGCGAGAAACAGCCGGACGGGTCGACCAAGACCGTCGATGGCGGGATCGTTGGCTTCTTCTCGCTCGAAATGTCGTCCGAACAGCTGGCGACCCGCGTCATCGCCGAGCAGTCGGGCGTTCCGTCCTACAAGATCCGCCGCGGCGACATTCGCGAGGACGAGTTCTATCGCATCACCGACGTGGCGCGGGAGATGCAGTCGATCCCGCTCTATATCGACCAGACCGGCGGCATCTCGATCGCGCAGCTTGTCGCCCGCGCACGGCGCCTCAAGCGTCAGCGCGGGCTGGACCTGCTCATCATCGATTACCTTCAGCTTCTGTCGGGCAGCGCGAAGAAGGGCGAGAACCGCGTGCAGGAGCTGACGGAGATCACGACCGGCCTCAAGGCGCTTGCCAAGGAGCTCGCCGTTCCGGTAATCGCGCTTTCCCAGCTCTCCCGCCAGGTCGAAAACCGCGACGACAAGCGGCCACAGCTCTCGGACCTGCGCGAATCGGGCTCGATCGAGCAGGATGCCGACGTCGTGCTCTTCGTGTTTCGCGAGGAATATTACCTCAAGAACAAGGAGCCCCGCATGGGCACCGAGGAATATTTCAAGTGGCAGCAGGACATGGACCGCGCCCATGGCCGTGCCGAAGTGATCATCGGTAAGCAGCGCCATGGCCCGACGGGAACTATCCAGCTCTCGTTCACGGCCGAGGTCACGCGCTTTGGCAATCTTGCGGAAAGCGACCGCCTGCCGGAACGGATGGAATAGGATGAGCCCCCGACCGATAGCTGCGCATGGCGGACGGCTCGAGATCGATCTGCGGGCACTGCGTGCGAACTGGCGATTGCTCGCCCGCCAGAGCGGCGCAGCGGAATGCGCCGCCGTCGTCAAGGCGAATGGCTACGGGCTCGGGATCGAGACAGTCGTACCGGCACTGGCCGCAGCGGGCTGCCGCACCTTCTTCGTAGCGCACTTGTCCGAAGCGCGACGCGTGCGGGCAGTTGCGCGCGATGCGACGATCTATGTGCTGAATGGCCTGCCCCCCGGTGCGGGACCGTCCTATCTCCCGGACGACCTGCGGCCAGTGCTTGGTTCGCCGGAGGAAGCGGCGGAATGGGCGATTGTCTGCCGCAATTCAGGCCGCGCGCTGCCCGCAGCCCTTCATGTCGATACCGGCATGAACCGGCTTGGCATGAGCCTCGATCAGGCACGGGCTCTGGCAGCGACAGGCGAGGCAACGGGCTTTGCCCCCAGCCTCCTCATGACGCATTTCGTCGAGTCCGAGACACCGGCAGCCAGAAGCAATGCGATCCAGATCGCGGCTTTCGGCGAGGCCCACGCGCTTTTTCCGGACCTGCCTGCATCGCTGTGCAACTCGTCGGGGCTGTTCCTGGCCGCCGCACCACGCGGGGCGCTGACACGTCCGGGCTATGCGCTTTATGGCGGGAATCCGACGCCGGAGCTGCCCAACCCGATGCAGCCCGTGGTCAGGCTGACCGGGCTCGTCATCCAGACGCGGGCCGTTCCGGCCGGAGCCTTCGCGGGCTATGCGAGCCTTTGGCAGGCGCGGCGTGACAGCGTGCTGGCCACCGTCAGCGTCGGCTATGCGGACGGCTATCCCCGCACCGGCAGCGGCATCGCGGCGCGGCAGTCGCTGAAGCAGGACAGCGCAATCGGGCTCGTGGATGGCAAGGCATGCCCGCAAGTGGGCCTCATCTCGATGGATCTCACCATTTTCGACGTGACCGATATTCCGGGCCTGTCGCGCGGCGATGAGATCACGCTGATCGGGGACGGATTGTCCGTTGACGAAGTCGGCCGGCGTGCCGGAACGAATGGCTACGAGATCCTGACGAGCCTCGGGCAACGCTTCGAGCGCGTGATTCGCGACGAGGGCCATTCCTGATGGCAAAGCGTGCCCTGACCTATGTCTGCCAGTCCTGCGGGGCGGTCTATGGCCGCTGGCAGGGCAAGTGCGATGCCTGCGAGGCCTGGAACACGATCGCGCTGGAGGACGCCTCGCCCATGCATGCGGGGCCTGCGGCGACACGGCCGCCGCGCGGCAAGGGCCGCGTGTTCAAGCTGGAGGGGCTGATCGGCGACAACAAGGATGCGCCGCGCGTCGCGTCCGGCATTGCAGAACTCGACCGGGTGACGGGCGGGGGCTTCGTGCACGGCTCGGTGATCCTGATCGGCGGCGATCCGGGCATTGGCAAGTCGACGCTGCTGATGCAGGCCTGTGCCGCGCTGGCCATGGGTGGGCATCGGGTCGTCTATATCTCGGGCGAGGAGGCGACGGCCCAGGTGCGCCTGCGCGCTGAGCGGCTTGGCCTCGCGCAGGCGCCGGTCGAACTGGCGGCTGAAAGCAATGTCGAGGACATCGTTGCGACGCTGGGCCAGGGCGTCGGGCCGAAGCTCGTCGTGATCGATTCGATCCAGACCATGTGGACCGAGACGGTTGAGAGCGCGCCAGGCACGGTCACGCAGGTGCGCGGCTCGGCGCAAGCGCTGATCCGCTATGCCAAGACCAGCGGCGCCGCAGTCATTCTCGTCGGCCACGTCACGAAGGACGGGCAGATCGCAGGGCCGCGCGTCGTCGAGCATATGGTCGATGCCGTCGTCTCCTTCGATGGCGACAGCGGCCATCATTTCCGAATCCTGCGCGCCTCGAAGAACCGTTTCGGCCCGACCGACGAGATCGGCGTGTTCGAGATGACCGGGCGCGGGCTTGCCGAAGTGCCCAACCCCTCTGCGCTGTTCCTGTCGGGGCGCGACGCGGCGGCACCGGGCACCGCCGTCTTTGCCGGAATGGAAGGCACGCGCCCCCTGCTCGTCGAGGTGCAGGCGCTCGTCGCGCCGACCGCGCTCGGCACGCCACGCCGGGCGGTGGTAGGCTGGGACAGCAACCGCCTTGCCATGATCGTCGCCGTGCTGGAGGCGCATGGCGGGGTCAAGCTCGGCATGCACGACATCTATCTCAACGTGGCGGGCGGATTGCGCGTGACCGAGCCCGCCGCCGACCTCGCGGCGGCCGCAGCGCTCGTCTCGTCGTTGACCGGGGCGCCCCTGCCCCCGGGCCACGTCTTTTTCGGCGAACTTGGCCTGTCAGGCGCCGTGCGTCCGGTGACGCAGCAGGCATCGCGGCTGAAGGAGGCCGGCAAGCTCGGATTCACCCGCGCGATCGCGCCTGCGGCCGGGCGAGAGGCCGGGGAGACGGCCCTGCCCGTCTCGGCAGTCGGCCATGTCGCCGATCTCGTTGCCGGCATCGCGTCAAACAGGCCACGGCGCCGGGAAAACCAGACCAGTCGCGACGGATAACGTAGTTGAGGACCGGTTGACGAGGGTGACGAAAGGCGGATGTGCCGCTATACACGGGGCGCTCGGGCGCGGCGGAGGCAGCGCTCACCCCACTTGATGCGGCGCAGAAGGCTCCATGCCCCTTCCCATTTTCGATCTCGTCGTCATTGGCGTCGTCATCATCTCGGCCCTGCTCGCGGCCGTTCGCGGTTTTACCCGCGAGGTGCTTGCCGTCGCGTCGTGGGTGGTGGCCGCCGGCGCGGCCGTGGCCTTCTACAAGCCGCTCCTGCCCTATGTGCAGCAGCACATCACCAATCCGCAGATTGCCCTGGCGGCAGCCATCGCGGGCATCTTCATCGTCACGCTGATCGTCGTGTCGTTCATCACGGTGCGGCTTTCGGACTTCGTGCTCGATTCGCGCATCGGCGCGGTCGACCGCTCGCTCGGATTCATCTTCGGGGCCGGACGCGGCGTCCTCATCTGCGTGATCGCCTATCTGTTCTTCAGCTGGCTCGTGCCCGACAAGATGCAGCCCGACTGGGCGAAGACGGCCCGGACGCGCGAGCCGCTTGCACGGATCGGAACCTCGATCCTGGCCATGCTGCCCGACGATCCGGAAGGCTATCTCAAGCAATTGCGTCCGCCCAAGCTTGACGGCGAGGCCCCGCAGGACGTGGCTCCCGTGCAGCCTGGCGCGCAGCCCGTTCCGACGCAGCGCAGCGCCGCGCCCACGCCGGCTGCGCCTGCCACCGGCAACAACGTCAATCCCGCGACCGGTCTGCCCAATCCGCCAAGCAGCCCGCCGACCTCCCCGCGCCAGACGCCTGCTCCGACGACGGGGCAGGCACCGGTTCGGCCGTGACCGTCATCCGCCGGGCGTAACGCGTGCCATGTCCTGCACGCATGTCGCAAGCGCCGCATCGGAGCGGGACATTTTCGGGTTTTCGACGCAAAAGACATCGCAAGCTGCGCATCATCCGTCCTCTGAACAAGACTTTTCCCCGCGGATGAGGCACAGAAGAGGGGTTCAGTCCGGTCCGCCGGGCGCATTTCGTTTCGGTTGACCGGTCGCCGGCCCGGTTCCGTCATTCATGGTTTCGGCATTCGCAGGATGGAGAGGCCGATGCGCTCCGATTTCGATCTCGACCTGGATGGTGACACGCTGCGCGAGGAATGCGGCGTTTTTGGCATTTTCGGTCATCCGGACGCTGCCGCAATCACGGCTCTGGGTCTGCACGCGCTCCAGCACCGTGGGCAGGAGGCGGCCGGCATCGTCAGCTTCGACGGCCATCGTTTCCATTCGGAGCGGCGGCTGGGCCTCGTCGGCGACAACTTTTCCAAGCTGTCGACGATCGAACGGCTGCAGGGTGCCATGGCCATCGGGCATGTGCGGTATTCGACGACCGGCGAGACCATCCTTCGCAATGTTCAGCCGCTGTTCTCCGAACTCGGCGCAGGCGGTTTCGCAGTCGCCCATAACGGCAACCTGACGAACGGGCTGACGCTGCGCCGTGCGCTGATCCAGGACGGCGCCATCTGCCAGTCGACGACCGATACCGAGGTGATCCTGCATCTCGTGGCTCGCAGCCGCCGCAACCGGCTGATGGATCGCTTCATCGACGCGCTGCGGCAGATCGAGGGGGCCTATGCCCTCGTGGCGATGTCGAACAAGAAGCTCATTGGCGCGCGCGACCCTCTCGGCATCCGGCCGCTCGTGCTGGGGGAACTGGACGGGCGCTACATCCTGGCATCCGAAAGCTGCGCGCTGGACATCATCGGCGCGCGCTTTGTCCGCGATGTGGAGAACGGCGAGGTTGTCGTCATTTCCGAGGATGGCATCGAGTCGCTGAAGCCGTTTCCCGCGCAGACGGCGCGACCCTGCATCTTCGAGTATATCTATTTCGCTCGGCCGGATTCGGTCGTGCATGGCCGCAACGTCTATGAGGTGCGCAAGCGCTTCGGCGAGGAACTGGCGCGCGAGGCGCCCGCATCGGCCGACGTGATCGTGCCCGTGCCGGATTCCGGCGTGCCTGCCGCGCTGGGCTATGCGCAGGCCAGCGGCATTCCCTATGAGCTTGGTATCATCCGCAACCACTATGTCGGCCGGACCTTCATCCAGCCGACCCAGTCGGTGCGCGAGCTTGGTGTCCGCCTCAAGCATTCCGCCAACCGCGCCGTCGTGGCGGGCAAGCGCATCGTGCTGGTCGACGACAGCCTCGTGCGTGGCACCACCTCGATCAAGATCGTGCAGATGATGCGCGATGCCGGCGCGCGCGAGGTGCATTTCCGCATTTCGAGCCCGCCGATCACGCATCCCGACTATTACGGCATCGATACGCCGGAGCGGGCCAAGCTGCTTGCCGCGACGACCGACCTCGAAGGCATGCGCGCCTATATCGGCGCCGACAGCCTGGCCTTCCTCTCGGTCGACGGCACCTACCGGGCGCTTGGCGAGAGCGCGCGCAACCCGCTGCGGCCGCAATTCACCGATCACTGCTTCACAGGCGACTATCCGACTACGCTGACCGATCTCAGCGGCGAGGCGACGCCTCAGCTCTCCCTGCTGGCGGAAGCGGGCTGATCGCGCGCCGTCCTTCCCGCTGGTTCCCCCTCTTCCGGAGTAAAGCGTCATGACCGGCCCCCTCGCCTCCCGCATCGCCCTGGTCACGGGCGCATCCCGCGGCATCGGGCGGGCCGCCGCGCTCGCCTATGCCCGCGCGGGGGCGCATGTCGTCGCCGTGGCCCGGACGGTCGGGGCGCTCGAGGAACTCGACGACGAGATCAGGGGCGTCGGCGGCGCCGCGACGCTGGTCCCGATCGACCTGATCGATTTCGACGCGCTCGACCGGCTTGCCGCTATCATCCTCGAGCGCTGGGGAAAGCTCGACATGCTGTTCGGCAATGCCGGTGTGCTGGGCCCCCTGAGCCCGCTGGGCCATGTCGATCCGAAAAGCTGGGCCAATGTGATGGCGGTGAACGTCACCGCGAACTGGCGGCTGATCCGGGCCATGGACCCGCTCCTGCGGGCCTCGGATGCCGGACGCGCGCTGTTCGTCTCGTCAGGCGCGGCCACGAAGTGCACGGCCTATTGGGGGCCGTATTCCGTGTCGAAAGCTGCGCTCGAAGCGCTCGTGCGCACCTATGCCGCCGAGACGCGCACGACTGCGCTCAAGGTCAACCTCGTCAATCCCGGCCCGCTTCGCACGCGCATGCGGGCTACGGCCATGCCGGGCGAGGATCCGATGACGCTGCCGACGCCGGAGGACCTCGCTCCGCATATCCTGCGGCTGACAAGCCCGGATTATACCGAAACGGGCGTGCTTTTCGACTTCCCGACGGGCGAGACACGCGGCTTCGAGCTACGGGGCTGAAACCCGTCAGCTACTGAACGCAGAATCAGCTTTTCCGGCGCTTCTTGTAGGGATTGTCGCCCGTGCGCAGGCTGATGCGGATCGGTGTGCCGGGCAGATCGAAGGCCTCGCGCAAGCCGTTGACGAGGTAGCGCACGTAGGAGGTCGGTAGCGCGTCGAGCTGGTTGCCGAACAGTGCGAAATGCGGCGGGCGAGCCTTCACCTGCGTCAAGTAGCGGATCTTGATCCGGCGCCCGGAAACAGCCGGGGGCGTGTGCTGCTCCAGCGCCTCGCCAAGCCAGCGGTTGAGGCGCGCGGTCGAGATGCGGCGGCTCCAGACCTCCTCGGCCTTCAGGACCGCATCCATCATCTGCGGCAGACCGTGGCCCGACATGCCGGAGACAGGCACGACGGCCACACCCTTCACCTGCGGCAGCAGCCGCAAGGCGTCCTCGCGAAGCTGTTTCAGAAGACCCGACTGGTCGGAGACGAGATCCCACTTGTTAAGCGCAATGACGACGGCGCGTCCTTCGCTCTCCATCAGGTCGACGATGGTCAGATCCTGCTTCTCGAACGGAATCGTCGCGTCGAGCAGGATGATGACGACCTCGGCGAATTTTGCGGCGCGAAGGCCATCGGCGACCGAGAGCTTCTCGAGCTTGTCGTCGATGCGGGCGCGTTTGCGCATGCCGGCCGTATCGAAGATTTTCACGGCCTGGCCGCGCCAGTTCCAGTCGATCGAGATCGAGTCGCGCGTGATCCCGGCTTCCGGGCCAGTCAGCAGGCGGTCGGCGCCGATCAGCCGGTTGATGAGCGTCGACTTGCCTGCATTGGGACGGCCGACCACGGCAATGCGCAAAGGCCCCTTGCGCGGCTCGGGCGCGGGATCGGCTTCCTCGTCTACCGGACCGGACGGTCTGGCGCGCGGCGCCTCCTCTTCCTCCGGCTCGGGTTCCGGCAGGAGCGGCGCCAGCGCAGCGAACAGATCGGCCAGACCCTCGCCATGCTCGGCGGAGAATGGCACGGGATCGCCAAGTCCCAGACCGAAGGCCTCGTAGGTTCCCGGCTCGCCCTTGGCACCCTCCGCCTTGTTGGCAATGAGGATCACAGGCTTGCCCGCTCGTCGCACGAGTTCCGCGAAGGGCCTGTCGGCGGGAAGGATTCCCGTGCGCGCATCGATCACGAAGAAGATGATGTCGGCTTCGTCGATCGCCGCTTCGGTCTGCGCGCGCATGCGACCGGCCAGCGAGTCGGCGGCGGCTTCCTCGAGCCCCGCCGTGTCGATCACGTGGAAGCGCAGGTCGCCAAGCCGGGCATCGCCTTCCCGCCGATCGCGGGTGACGCCGGGGCGGTCGTCGACCAGAGCGAGTTTCTTGCCGACCAGACGGTTGAACAATGTCGACTTGCCGACATTGGGCCGGCCGATAATCGCAATGCGGGCGTCAGACATCAGGATGCCGGCTTCGCCGGCCCTCCCCTGACGAGGCCGAGATAGATGTCGACACGCCCGCGCAGGCCCTGCGGGGTCTGCGGGTCGGTGACGACGGCATCGAACCAGCGGCCCGCCGCCTCGATGTCGCCAGCCTTGAGTGCGGCAAGGCC
>JBIPLL010000348.1:0-3803 GCA_044368425.1 Beijerinckiaceae bacterium | reverse complement strand
CGAGCATCTCGCGCGCCGTATGGCGGTAGGGGCCTTCGGGCCGGGCCAGAGGCTCAAGAGTGGTGCGGGCCTCGGCAGCCTTCGGGCCGTCGAGGCGCAAAAGAGCGGCGCGCAGGCGGGCGAGTTCGCGCGAGTCGGCATCGAGCGCCGTATCGGCGGCGAGCGCGTCGAACGCGGCAGCTCCCGCCTCCGCATCGCGGCCACCAAGCTCGGCAGCCGCGCGCAGGCGGCCCAGCGCGCCATAGGAATCCGGCGCCTTGGCAGCCAGCGCGGTGAAGGCGGCCTGCGCTTCCTCGCCCTTGCCGTCGCGCGACAGTTTCAGCGCTTCCTCGAACTGCGCGGCGGCGCCCTCCGCGGCGACGCGGATGCGCCACTCGTAACCCTTCCAGGCCGCAACCGCGATCACGAGCACCAGGGCGGCGGCGATGATCTTGTTGCCATGGTTCTTCCACAGGCGATCGAGCCGGTCGCGGCGGATGTCGTCTTCAAGCTCGCGGAAGATATCGGTCATGGTTGCGCTGTCGGTCCCTGATTCAGATGGCGCGCAATGAAAGGCGCCGCCGGGCGGCGACGCCCGGACTATCCGCCGCGCGTAGCACAGCCTGCCTTGTCTGGCGAGGGCCGAAGGGCCGGGACGCGGTTTCGTCCTGCGTCAGGACGGCTTTTTCGCACCGTAGACATGTTCCGGGCCCGGGAAGGCGCGCGAGCGGACCTCGGCTGCATAGGCCTCGACCGCCGCCTGAATACCGGGGCCAAGATTGCCGTAGCGCTTCACGAAGCGCGGGACGCGCGGCGACAGGCCCAGCATATCCTCGAGCACGAGAATCTGGCCGTCGCAGGCAGCGGAGGCGCCGATGCCGATGGTCGGCACGCGCACCACCTGCGTGATCTCCGCCGCCAGAGGCTCGGCCATCGCCTCAAGCACGACGGCGAACGAGCCCGCTTCCGCCACCGCGATGGCATCCTGCCGGATGATGTCGGCTTCCTGCGCCTCGCGGCCGCGCGCCTTGAACGAACCAAGCGTGTTGATTGCCTGCGGCGTGAGGCCGACATGGCCGCAGACCGGCACGCCGCGCTCGACAAGGAAACGGATTGTCGGCGCCATGCGCTGCCCGCCCTCGAGCTTCACGGCGCCGCAGCCGGTTTCCTTCAGCACGCGGCTTGCGGTGGCGAAGGCCTGCTCCGGCGACGCCTCATAGGAGCCGAAGGGAAGGTCCACGACCACCAGCGCGCGCTTCGAGCCGCGCATGACGGCCTGCCCTTGCAGGATCATCATCTCGACGGTGACAGGCACGGTCGTTTCGAGCCCGTGCATCACCATGCCCAGCGAGTCGCCCACAAGGATGAAATCGCAGACCGTGTCGACGAGCCCGGCCGTATGGGCGTGATAGGCGGTGAGCGCGACGATCGGCTCTGCCCCCTTGCGCGCGGCGATTTCCGGTGCGGTCAGCCTGCGCTGCGGCGCCTGGATCGACATGGGTTCAACCTCCAACGACCGGCACGCCGATCAGGATCGGGTGCAGCACGAATGCGAAGAGCACATAAAGCCCGGTCCCGCCGATGAATGCCACGAGATCGTTGCGCGTGCTGCCTTGCGGCATTTCCGGTTGCGGACGCTTCTTCGCGGCGATGCGCGCTATCACAGCCCAGGCCAGAAAGGTGCCGAACAGAAGGATCGAGCCGAGATCGCCATTGGAGAGCAGATGCGCGAATGCCCAGATCTTGACGGATGCGAGCAACGGAAACTTCGCGCGCCGGCGGATCTCGCCGGGCAGGAAGGTTGCCACCAGCAGGATCATCGCCGGCCACATCAGCAGGAGCGAAACATGCGTGAGCCAGCGCGGCGGCATCCAAACCGGAATGTAACCATCCA
The DNA here is from genome assembly GCA_044368425.1 of Beijerinckiaceae bacterium. GTDB lineage: Bacteria > Pseudomonadota > Alphaproteobacteria > Rhizobiales > Beijerinckiaceae > JBIPLL01. The sequence goes on along the minus strand of JBIPLL010000348.1, from coordinate 1,930 downwards.
GCCGGTAGGCTGCATAGCCATGAACAATGAGCGCAAGACCGATCAACGAAAAGACGCTGTAGGCGATCCGATAGCCGTTCTCGCCAAGGCGACCAATCATTGCGCCACGGGCCTCGCGCGCCATGGTGAAGCTGTGCCCGAGCGTGAACCAGAGCAAGCCGATGACAAGCCAGACCATATCGCCTCCTGACCCCGAACGGGGAGTGTTGCGCATCAATGGCCGCAAGTGCGATGGCTGGCAAGGGCCGGGGCGCACGCTGCTAAGAGGCGCGCTCTTGTGTCTCGCACTGGTCTTGCCGGCTGCAGCGGCGCCCGTCCAGCCGCCACCCGATGTGAAAATCGTGCCGAACGGCGAGCCGCGCGTGCTCTACGATCCGGCGAAACAGGGCTGCGAGCCGAACGACATTCCCGATGCGCCGCTGCGCGGCATCCGCGATGCGGGCGGGGACATCGTGCTCTTCGGGCTCCATTACGAGAACCGCGCCCTGCGCGGACGCGACTTCGGACGCTTCATCGTCGATTGCCCCGTCGCCTTCCGGGGCACCGGCAACCCGGAGCCCTCGGCCCATGACGACCGTTCGTGGATCACGGCACTCTGGACCCATGACGGGCGACGCGTCGACGCGCTCGTTCATCACGAATACCAGGCGCATGCCCATCCCGGCCGATGCGCCCTGCCCGACTATCTGTCCTGCTGGTTCAACACGATCCTGCTCGTGCGCTCGGACAATGGCGGGCGCAGTTTCCAGAAGGCGGGAGGCTCGGCCGTGGTGGCGAGCTTCCCTTTCCGGCAGGAGACGGGACAAGGCCGCCATCGCGGATTCTTCAATCCGTCCAACATCTTTGCCCATGACGGGCACTATTATGCGCTGATCGCCACAACCGGCTGGGACGGGCAGCGCGCAGGCGCGTGCCTGTTCCGCAACCAGGATCCCGGCGATGCGGCCGGCTGGCGGGCCTGGGACGGAGAGGGCTTTCGCGCACGCTTCCCGGACCCCTATCGCGCCAGCCTCCAGAGGCCTGCGGCCTGCCAGCCCGTCGGGCCCTTTCCCGCGCCCGTTGGCAGCGTCACGCGCCACCGGGGCAGCGGGGCCTTCGTCGCGGTTTTCCAGGCGCGCGGGGATGATGTGCGCTTCCCGGTCTCGGGCTTCTATGCCAGCGCGTCATTCGACCTGATCAGCTGGTCGGCCCCCACTCTGATCCAGTCCGGCGCAACGCTCTATGACGATCCTTGCGGCAAGGGCGGGCTCATCAACTACGCAGCTCTGATCGATCCCGACGCCACGGGGCGGAACTTCGACAATACCGGACGCGAAGCGCTGCTGACCTATGCGACGCTGGCGGTCGATGGCTGTGACGCCACGGGGCCGCGCCAGCTCATCGCGCAGCCTGTCCAGATCGAGCTGACCCGGGGCAAACGGACGTGGTGAGGCCGATGATCGCGTGCGAAGGGCTCAGTTTCGCTGAGCTGCCACGCGCCGCTCGATTTCCGCCAGCTCGCGGCTCAATGCGGCCTCTTTGTTTCGATCATGGCCATGGACGGCCCCGTGCCGGGTCTTGATCGAGACGATCTGCGCATAGGTGTCGCCCGTGACGCCGCCTGTCGCCTTGCGCAACGTCATCGGTCCGTTGCGGATCTCGGTCATCAATGCACTGGCCCGCTTTTCGACGTCGCAGGCCATCGTGGTCGAAGCCGAGCCGAGGACCAGAAACGCAGCCAATAGAACCCGCATGTTCATCTCCAACTATGCATTCCGAACATACTCTAATCGATCATATGTAAATCGCCGATGATGATGACTTCATGCAGGCTGTATCAGGTCGATGCATGCGTCCTTTGGGTTGCAAGCGTGGCGTGACGGGCGTGGCGGGCTGCCGTCAGGGTTCGGTCCCTTGTCTAGAGGCGCAGCAAGACAACCCCCGTGACGAT
>JBIPLL010000346.1:0-3824 GCA_044368425.1 Beijerinckiaceae bacterium | reverse complement strand
AACCCCAATGACTGCTTCCCACCCCGAACGCATCGGCTTCATCGGCGTCGGCCTGATGGGCCACGGCATGGCCAAGAACATCGTCGAGAAGGGCTATCCGCTGACCGTGATGGCCCACCGCAACCGCACGCCTGTCGAGGATCTCCTCGGGCGCGGCGCGCGGGAGGCGAAGACGCCCGCGCAGATCGCGGCGGCCTCCGACATCGTCTTTCTCTGCGTGACGGGCTCGACACAGGTCGAAGGCGTGCTGCGCGGCCCCGACGGCATCAAGGCGGGGGCCGGCAAGGGCCTGGTCGTCGTCGATTGCTCGACATCCGACCCGACATCCACCCTCGCACTCGCGGCCGAGCTGCGTGAGGCCGGCATCACGCTGGTCGATGCGCCGCTCTCGCGCACGCCGAAGGAGGCCTGGGAAGGCAAGCTCGACACGATGGTCGGCGCCGACGAGGCGACCTTCGCCCGCCTGAAGCCGGTCCTCGAGACCTGGGCGGGCCGCATCGTGCATGTCGGCGCGGTCGGGGACGGGCACAAGATGAAGCTGCTCAACAACTTCCTCGCCATGGGCTATGCCGCGCTCTACAGCGAGGCGCTCGTGCTCGCCCAGAAGGTCGGCCTCTCCCCGCAGCGCTTCGATGCGGTGATCCGCAACGGCCGCATGGATTGCGGCTTCTACCAGTCCTACATGGGCTATGTGCTGGACGGCAATCGCGAGGCGCACCGCTTCACGCTCGCCAACGCCTTCAAGGACATGCGCTATCTCGAATCCATGGCCGATTCGGCGGGCATGTCGAACCCGATGGGCAACGCCGTGAAGAACGGCTACGCGCTGGCTGTCAATGAGGGCCGCGCCGAGGATTACGTGCCCACGCTGATCGAGACGATTGCCCGGGCCAACGGTGTGACAGTGCCAATTCCCAAGGCGTGACGACCGGCAGATCCATGACGACCGCGCGGGGCGGCAGCTTCAGGAACTGCCCCGCGCCGCCCTCTCCCGGTACAAAAGGTAGAGACCGGAGCCGACGACGATCCCCGAGCCGATCAGGGTCCAGATGTCGGGGATCTGGTCGAAGAGCATCCAGCCGAAGACCAGCATCCAGATCATCTGCGAATAGATGAAGGGCGCCAGCACCGCAGCCGGCGCGCGCCTGTGCGCCACGATCAGCAGGAAATGGCCGAACCCGCCCCATGCGCCGGTCGACAGCAGCAGGAACCAGTCGAGGCCGCTGCTGGGCCATGTCCAGATGAAGGGCAGGACCGGGGCAAGCAGCAACACGCCGGCAAAGCCCGAATAGAACAGGGTCGTATGCGTGCTGTCATGGGCCGCGAGAAACCGCGTCGACAGCGTGTAGAGCCCATAGCAGACGGCGCCGACAAAGCTCAGGAGCGCGATCGGATGCAGAGCGCCGAGGCCCGGCCGCATGATGATGAGGATCCCCAGGAACCCCACCGCCACCGCAACCATGCGGCGGGGGCCGACCTTCTCGCCCAGAAGCGGGCCCGACAGGAGGGCCACAATCAGCGGAGCCGCGAAAATGATGGCGGTCGCCTCGGCCAGCTGCAGGTAGCGCAGGGCGATGAAATTGGCCATGGTCGCCGACAGAAGCAGCACCGAGCGGATCGCCTGCAGACCGGGCCGCCGCGTCCGCAGCAGCCCCGGTGACGTGACCGGATTCACGACCGCAGCGATCAGCATCATGCTGACGAGATAACGCGCGAACGTCGTCTGAAGCGGGTTCATGTCGGCGTTCAGCCACTTGGCCGTCGTGTCGAGACAGGCAAAGCAGAAGGTCGCGCCGACCATCATGGCAATGGCGAAAAGGCGCTTGCGACGGGTTTGCCGCGCCCCCTCGGCATCGGGCCCGTCGGGCCCGGTCGGCGCCATGCTTGTATCACTCATCCAGCCGGCCCTGATCGTTCCGCCATGTCGCCGGCGCGGGAACCATGGTCGGACCCTCGCTGGCCCGCCCCGTTTCATGCGCGGGACGCATCCCAGCACTTGATTGATATCACGCCGCGCGGCCAGCGCAGCCATCGGCGATTGCACGCCACCCGTGCGCGTGGCGGGGAACGGCCCTGTCTCGCGGTGGACCGGTTTCACGAACGATAAGTATTTTTGTTATAATGTCGCATATTGCAGCAAGGGAGCGACATCGGGATGGAAACGATCGACGGATACGTCAACGACGTGCCTTACATGGACAATGTCTGGTCCGATCATGCACCCGGTCATCTGCGCTTCAAGGCACTGGCGCATGGCGCGGGCGCGCCCGACATCGATCGCTTCGCGTATCTCGATCTCGGCTGCGGCACTGGCCTCGGCACGACCGTCTACGCCGCCCTCTACCCGAACGCGCAATTCGTCGGAATCGATGCAAGCCCGGCCCATATTGCGCGGGCGCAGACCTTCGCCAGGGACGTGGGCGTCACGAATGTCCGGTTCATCGAAAGCAGCTTCCAGGACATGCTCGCCCGGCCACCCGCCGACCTGCCGCTTTTCGACTTTGTCGTGCTGCACGGCGTCTATTCATGGATCGACGAGCCCAACCGGCAAGCCGTCCGCCGACTCCTGCGCAAGGTCTGCGCATCGGGAGCCATCGTCTATGTGTCCTACAATGCCCTGCCCGGCAACGGCGCGATGCTGGCTTGCCAGCGCCTCGTTCGCTATGCCGGCAGCCTCGTGCCGGGCACAAGCCTCGAGAAGGTGGCCAAGGCGCAGGATGCGGTCACGACATGGATCGGGCGAGGCCAGGGGTTCTTCAAGGAGCATCCGCTTGTCCTCAAGCACCTCGACGCGATGCGCAGCCGCTCGCTGCCTTATCAGGCCCACGAGCTGCTGAACGAGGCGTGGGTTCCCTTCATGGTGACCGAAGTGGCGGCGGATATGGCGCAGGAAGGCTTTTCCTTCATCGGCAGCGCCATGAACACCATGCCGCCCCTCAAGGAGGCCGCACTCGAAGAGGTGCAAGAGAGGGACCAGCGACTTCTGAACGAGCTCGCCCGCGATTTCGCGCGCAACACCTCGTTTCGCAGCGACCTGTATCTCGCGCCGGCCCGTAATCCCTTTGATGCCGCACGCAGCGGAGATATCGACGAGGAATGGGTCTGCAGCCTGACAGGGCTCGCGGACTTCCTGAAGCCCGTGCCCGAACACCTGCTCACGCCGAAAACACGTGCCGTCCTCGAGCGCTGGTGGACAACGCTTCGCAGCGGCCCTGCCACCATCGGCAGCCTCAAGGCCGATTCGGATCTCGATGATGATCCGGCAATCCTCATCTGGTTCATGATCGACAGCCTCGGGCTTGTTCCCTGCCGCGAGAAGCCATCCGGCGTCGAGGAGGCCCGCAGGATCAACAGGGCCGTGCTGCAACAGCCGCCTTTCGGCTCGCGCGGGAATGCCATGGCCGTGCCGCTGACCGGCGCATCCTTCACCATAACGCTCCCGGTCGCCATTTCCTGGCTCGTCGAGCAGGCCGAGCCGGGCCTCGACGCCATCTCGCACGCCCGCGCCATGGGGCTGCTGCTGGACCAGCGCCAGGAAAAGCTCGACGATGCAGGCCTAGACGAGGTTGAGCGCCAGAACGCCCTTTTTGGCCATGCGAACAGGCATGTGAGCAGCGGTTGCGACCGGATGCGGCTGGCCGGCCTCCTGTGAGACATTGCGCCGCAGCCCGGCCTTCGTGCGCGGCAGAACCGGCGGGCGGCTCTCGACGTAAAGGGCAATACCATCGCGAATGTCGGTGGCAAGGCCGGAGGCACTTGACACGCCAGCCGCAGATACCAGATGAGAATGAACGTTCATTCTCATCTCGTTCCGAGGCACATGG